>JAZRNA010000042.1:0-26016 GCA_045647945.1 Clostridia bacterium | reverse complement strand
TCCCCATTTATATTCTTGCAGATATCCTCTGCTGTCAGGGAAACCTCTCTCGTTTCACCTGTACTCATATCTTTAAGTATTGCCTTATTCCCCGCAATTTCATCATCACCGATTACAATACTGTATTGCGAAGAAAGTTTGTCAGCATACTTCATCTGTGCCTTAAGGCTTCTGCCGCACAAGTCCTGTTCTGCATGAACACCTGCACATCTTAAGTCAAAAATCAGCTTTTGTGCGGTTTTCTCTGCTGCATCGCCCATGGTTGCAACAAAAAGTTGTGGAGCACTCTCAATCTCTGCCGCATCTCCCTGCTGTGCTTTGAGCACAAGGATAAGTCTCTCAAGTCCTGCAGCAAAACCAATGCCGTCGGCAGGTTTACCACCCAGTTCCTCAACCAGTCCGCTGTAACGGCCACCGCCGCAAACTGTAGACTGTGCACCCAGACAGTCGGAAACAAATTCAAACACCGTCTTGGTATAATAGTCAAGGCCTCGCACAATATCAGGGTTGACTGTATACTCAATACCCATGTTGTCAAGGCGTTCCTTGGTATCCTCAAAATGTGCGTGACACTCTTCACAGAGGTAATCCACCATTTTGGGTGCCTTTTCTGCAATCTTGCTACAAATTTCAGATTTGCAGTCTATGATTCGCATAGGGTTCTTCTCCAGTCTTTCAAGGCATGTGGGACAAAGCTGGTCTTTGTATTCCTCAAAGTATGCCCTGAGCTTTTGGTTATATTCCTTTTTGCAAACAGGACAGCCTATGCTGTTTATGTTAAGTTTTATCCCTTTGAGATTAAGTTCAGAAAGGAACATATGAGCCAGAGATATAACCTCCGCATCCGTTGTCGGTGAGCTTGCACCAAAGCACTCAATGCCGAACTGATGGAATTCACGCAATCTTCCAGACTGGGGTTTTTCATACCTGAAGCAAGGTATGATATAACTCAGTTTGGTTGGCTGGGGATTTGCATAGAGAGAATTCTCTATATAACTGCGCACCAGAGTCGCTGTACCCTCGGGCTTTAATGTAATTGAACGTCCACCCTTATCTTCAAAGGTGTACATCTCCTTCTGGACAACATCTGTGGTATCACCCACACCCCTTTGGAACAACTCTGTATGTTCGAAAACAGGTGTTCTTATCTCCTTATATCCATACAGTTCACAAACTCTGCGTGCTGTATTTTCTATGTATTGCCACAGTTTGCTGTCCTTTGGCAGTACATCCTCTGTTCCTCTTGGTTTTGTAATCATATTGTACCAAAATCCTTTCTGTAACTAGTGCTCTTTGTCATTTGTGCTATTTCTCCAGCACATATTCAATCAATTCCAGAACCTGGTCTCTGCCCTCTCTGGTTTCGGAAGAAAAGGGTATGAGCACCGAATCTTCGTTCAGCCCAAGTTCCTGATATATTGCTGTCAGATTTTCGTCTATCTGGGATTTCTTCAGTTTGTCAAGTTTGGTTGCAACAACCAACGGTTCATAATCATAACTGCGAATCCATTCAAACATCATTTTGTCATCGGCGGTTGGTTTGTGCCTTGCATCAACAAGCTGAACCACCTGAACAAGATTTTCTCTGCGAGCCAGATAATTCTCAATCATGCCGCTCCACTTTTCCTTTTCAGCCTTTGAAACCTTGGCATATCCGTAACCGGGCAAATCAACCAGTCTGTAACGGTTTGCAACCTCATAAAAATTGATTGTAGCCGTCTTTCCCGGTGTACTGCTTGTTCTTGCAAGATTTTTGCGGTTTGAAATGCAGTTTATCAGCGAAGACTTTCCCACATTTGAGCGACCTACCAAGGCAATCTCCGGCAATGTGGCATCAGGGTACTGGTCAAACTTTACCGCTGTGGTCAACAGCTTAATGTCAACAAATTCCATTCCTTGCCACCTCCGGTCAAAGCATTTTCAATAACAGTTTTCATATTCTTTGCAAAAACAAATTCAACTTCTGTTTTGATTTTTTCGGGAAGTTCCTCAAAATCTTTTTTGTTTTCAAAGGGGATAATTATCTTTCTTATTCCCATACGATATGCGGCAAGTGACTTTTCTTTCAATCCGCCTATGGGCAGAACCTTGCCACGCAGGGTGATTTCACCTGTCATTGCCACATTTCTGTTCACAGTCTTTCCTGTGAGTGCTGATATAATCGCTGTCGCCATTGTTATGCCTGCGGATGGGCCGTCCTTTGGTATTGCTCCCTCAGGCACATGAACATGTATATCCTTTTCTTTATAGAATTCTGCATCTATTCTAAAGACATCCGCATTGGCTCTTATGAAACTGAGTGCCGCCTTTGCAGACTCTTTCATCACATCACCAAGATTGCCTGTGAGTTCCAGTCTGCCTGTGCCCTTCATTGTGTTGACCTCAATATACAAAGTATCTCCGCCAACCTCTGTCCAGGCAAGGCCTGTTGCTGTACCCACCAGATTTTCCTCTGACATATGGTCATAGAGGTAAACACGGCTACCCAGGTATTTTTTCAGCACTTTTTCGCTGACAGAAACATTTTCCTTGCCGCTTTCCACAATTTCTTTTGCGGCTTTGCGGCATATAGCTCCAAGCTTTCTTTCAAGGGTTCTTACACCGGATTCCCGAGTATACCCTTCGATCAAAAGGCGAATTGTACCGTCAGGAACTTTCAGCATTTTGGTCGTAAGTCCATTTTCTTTGCGTTGTTTGGGAAGCAAATATTTCTTTGCTATGTTAAACTTCTCGTCCTCGGTATATCCCGAAATTTCAATTATGTCCATTCTGTCATAAAGAGGCGCAGGAATATTCTCCACCGAGTTTGCTGTTGTTACAAACAGTACCTTTGACAAATCAAAGGGAAGTTCAAGAAAATGGTCACGAAAGCCCTTGTTCTGTTCGGGGTCAAGCACCTCAAGCATTGCAGCGGTAGGGTCACCTCTGAAATCACTTGACATTTTGTCAATCTCATCAAGAAGAATCAGGGGATTATTGCTGCCGGCCTGTTTCAATGCCGCAACAATTCTGCCCGGCATTGCGCCAATGTATGTCTTTCTGTGGCCTCTGATTTCCGCCTCGTTTTGAATTCCGCCAAGGCTCACCCTTACATACTTTCTGCCCAAGGATTCTGCCAAAGACTTTGCGATTGAAGTTTTTCCCGTTCCGGGAGGACCAGCAAGGCAAATGATTGAACCCTTGGTTTCGTCGGACAAAGATTTTACCGCCAAATATTCAAGAATTCTTTCTTTCACCTTTTCAAGTCCATAGTGGTCACGATCAAGAACTTTTTTTGCCAAGGTTATGTCAGAATTTTCTTCTGTTGATATCTCCCAAGGTATAGCCAGTACGGTCTCGATATAATTCTGAACAACCCCATACTCCTGAGAATGCACCGACAAACGTGACAGTCTGGAAAGTTCCTCATCCAGTTTTTCTGTGACCTCTTTGGGGAGTTGTCTTTTTTCCATTTTGCTTTTATAGGAATCCGCCTCTGCCTGACCTGATTCAAAATCACCCAGTTCTTCCTGAATAATCTTCATCTGTTCACGAAGAATATAGTCACGCTGGTTCTTGTCAAGGCTTGTCTTGAGCTTGGACATAACACCCTGCTCAACTTCCATAATATTGTTCTCGTTTTCCATAAACGCAATGAGCTTTTCCATTCTTGTCATCACGTCAAGTTCCTCAAGAACAACCTGTTTTTCGTGAGGTCTTAATGGGAAGTTGGTGGCTGTGATATCCGCAAGTTCCCCTGCATCTTCAATGCCGATTATGGATGCCACAACTTCAGGATTTATCTTTTCATAAAGGCTGAAATGTTCTTCAAGAAGTTTGTGGATTTTACGCATCAGAACCTGTTCTTCAACAAAATCTTCACACGGTATATCCCTTTTCTTTACTACTCCGGCGGAAATAAACTTTTCTCCGTCCTCAAATGTTGTCATGCCGGCTCTGTAAAGACCTTCAACCAAAACCCTTAAATTACCGTCCGGAAGTCTTAGAATCTGTTTTACCTCCGCAACAACACCGATTTTGGACACATCCTCTTTCTTTGGATTCTCGGTCATTATATCCTTTTGGTAACTGAGGAATACCAACTGATCCTTGGACATTGCATATTCAACTGCGGCTATTGACTTTTTTCTGCCCGCATCAAAATGCAGAACCATTCCCGGAAATATTGTAAGTCCCCTCAAAGGTATAAGGGGCAACATATATCTTTTGTTTGCCATTTGTACGTTTTCATCCTTTCATGGGCAAAATATCATACTTCACCCATTATCCGTACTATTATACTCCTTTTTTGAAAAAATATCAACCCCTTCGGCGCTAATTATTCCAATATTATCAGAAATTTTTCCATTAAACACACCTGGTTGCGTCCCGCCCTGTCCCGTCATTGCATCAAGAACCTCAAACACCGTGTTTACAGGTATGATTTCTATATCATAATCTCTAAATCTCTCCTGCCAATTTGCCATAGGAATAATTACCTTTTTCGCCCCTGCCTCCTTTGCAGCATGAATTTTAATAGGCACCTCCCCCACGCCATATACATCACCGCAAATGGCCAGTTCGCCTGTCATTGTAACCTCTGGGTCAATGGGAATCTTTTTTATTGCAGAATATACTGCACAGAAAATAGCAATACCGGCAGATGGTCCGTCAACAGGAACACAATTGGGAAAGTTTATATGGATATTATAGTCCTTGACCCCAACCCCCAATTCACGTTGCAGAACCGTAGCAACATTCTTAACCGACGAACTTATACTGCTCTTTCGTCTGAGTTTTTGGCGGTTATTTGATATCTCTTCCTCTTCGATGGCTCCTGTTACTGTTATTTCGCCCTTACCATTTTCGCACTCCTGTGCCACTGCCTCTATGTCCAACACATAACCCTGGCTGCGACCACCTACCGCAAGCCCGTATATCCTGCCCACCTTGGTTCTTGTTTCAAGCACCTTTTGATATCTTGGGGTATATCTGCCGGTCTCCACAACCCATTCGATATCTGCCGAATCCACCACATTATGTCCCTCCATACGTGACACGCTCTCTGCTGTTTGAATGATATTTACAGCATCTCTGCCGTTGTCTGCATATGCTGCCACCAAATCAAAAACTTCATCGTGAAACTTCATATCCGTCTTGTTTGCCGCATCTTTGGCAATCTTTTTTACGTCATCCCTTGACAAACTTTTGAAGAAAACTTCCGCACACCTTGACCTGAGTGCCGGGGGTATTTCCTCGGGCAATCTTGTGGTAGCACCAATAAGTCTGAAATCTGCCGGCAGCCCATTTTTAAACATTTCATGGATATGTTTTGGAATTTCCGTGTTGTCACGGCTATAGTACGCACTGTCAAAATATACACGCCTGTCCTCCAGAACCTTAAGCAATTTATTCATTTGAACAGAAGAAAGTTCGCCAATTTCATCAATAAACAAAACCCCTCCGTGTGCTCTGGTAACCGCTCCCTCTTTGGGTTGAGGAACACCTGCCGGTCCGTATGCCCCCGCACCCTGATATATAGGGTCATGAACTGAACCAATAAGTGGGTCAGCAATACTCCTTTCATCGAACTGCATAGTTGTTGCATCTACTTCTATAAACTTTGCAGCATCTTTGAACGGAGAGTCCGGGTTCTTTTTTGCCTCTGCCAGTACCACCCTTGATGCTGCTGTCTTACCCACCCCCGGTGGTCCGTAAATCAGAATATGTTGCGGATTCTTGCCGCACAGTGCACCTTTGAGTGCCCTTATGCCCTCTTCCTGGCCTACAATTTCCCTCACGTTTTTGGGTCTTGTGGTTTCGGTCAGTGGTTGGGTAAGCTTTATATCGTTCATTTTTTTGAGGCGTTCCAGTTCTCTTGTGCTTTCTTTGTGTATAGAGCTTCTTCCCGAATACTGACTTTTCAACATGCCCAGAAAGTATAATCCTATGACTATGGTAAAGCAAAACTGGGAAATTGCCATTATAGACATAAACATAAAAGATTCTCCTTTGATGTGAAAATTTATTATGTTTATTATACGTTTTTTCCGGCAGTTAATACCGAAAAAATCCCCCGATGCAACCATCGGAGGATTTATCTTTATTTTAAATTTTTATTCACAAATTCCTGCAGTTTGTCTTTTACCACTAAGTCAAGGGGGGGAATATCCTTAAACCTGTTTTCCACATCCAGTTGGGTGTATTTGTAAAACCCCATAGTGTGAAATGCAAGGAGCTCGTATTTTTCAACACACTTTATATCTCTGACAAGCTCAAAATATCTTTTCAAAGCGTCCTCGCTGTCGTTTATTCCTGGCACAACCACGGTTCTTATCCATGTCCGTTTGCCTATTTCATCAAGATACCTAAGGATTTTTAGTGTATTTCCTATCCCGTGCCCAGTATACTCTCTATAACTTTCGTCATCCCAGAATTTAAGGTCAAGTATAACTAGTCTGGCATCTTTGAGAACAGTTTTTACTGTTTCTGTAAGTTCTACCGCCCCTGATGTATCAATTACATAATTTACACCTGAGGGTTCAAGCAATTCTGCCGTTTCTTTTATAAACTCCGCTTGCAGCAGTGGTTCACCGCCTGAAAAGGTGACGCCTCCATCCTGGCCAAAATAGGTCTTGAACCGTGTAATCTTTTTAACAAGGGTTTCTGCATCCATCTCATTGCCCGCGCCAACAGACCATGTATCAGGATTGTGGCAATATGCACACCTTAGGGGACACCCCGCAAGGAATACCGCACACCTTACGCCTTCGCCGTCAACAGCAGCCAAACTTTCAAATGAGTGTATATACCCTTTCATATTGTCACCTCAGGGTTACATTTTTTCGTGGAATGTTCTTGCGATTACCTCAAGTTGTTTATCTTTGGTCAGTTTGTTGAAATTAACCGCATACCCGCTTACTCGAATGGTCAAAGAGGGATAAAGGGTGGGGTCATTCATTGCGTCAATCAGTTTTTGTCTGTTGAGCACATTCACATTAAGATGATGTGCCTCCTGCATGAAATACCCGTCAAGCACTGCCGTAAGTTTCTTTATGCGGTCATTCTCGTCTGTTCCCAAAGCCTCCGGGGTGATTGAGAATGTGTTGGAAACGCCATCCTGACAGCAGGCATAGTTTATCTTTGCCACAGAATTAAGAGATGCGAGAGCACCCTCGCTATCACGGCCATGCATTGGGTTTGCACCCGGCGCAAAGGCCTCGCCCTTCTTTCTTCCGTCAGGGGTTGTTCCTGTCTTTTTGCCATATACAACATTTGATGTTATTGTAAGCACCGACAAAGTATGCTTTGCACCACGATAGGTCTTTGTCTTGCAAAGCTCAGCATAGAAATATTCCGTTATCCATTTTGCAATACTGTCCACACGGTCGTCGTCGTTTCCGTATTTGGGGAAGTCGCCCTCGGTCTTGAAGTCAACTATAAGGCCGTTTTCGTCTTTTACAGGGGTAACTTTTGCATACTTTATTGCACTCAAGCTATCAGCAAGAACGCTGAGTCCGCTTATACCGAACGCCATCAACCTTTCTGGTTCCACATCATGAAGTGACATCATAAGGCGTTCATATGCATAACGGTCATGCATATAGTGAATTACATTCATGGTGTTTACATACAAATGAGCCATCCATGATGCATATATCTTAAATGCATCTAAAACTTCGTCGTATTCAAGAGGTTTCTCTTCAAACACCTTGCCCACCGGTGCAATCTGTTCACCATAAATTTCGTCCTTGCCGCCGTTGAGCGCCATAAGCAGAACCTTTGCAAGATTACACCTTGCACCGAAAAACTGCATCTGCTTACCGGTTCTCATTGCAGAAACACAACAAGCAATAGAATAATCATCGCCAAAATCCGGTCTCATAACATCATCGTTTTCATACTGAATTGAATCCGTATCAATAGATACCTTTGCACAAAACTCCTTAAAAGCCTGAGGAAGTTCTTGTGCCCAAAGTACGGTAATATTAGGCTCCGCACTGGGTCCCAGATTATAAAGAGTCTGCAAAATTCTGTAACAAGTCTTGGTAACCATGGGTCTGCCATCTTCACCCCTGCCCGCCAACGAACATGTCACCCATACCGGGTCACCTGCAAAAAGGTCATTATATTCCGGCGTACGCAAATGACGTACCATCCTCATTTTAAGCACCAAATCATCGATCAGTTCCTGTGCTGATATCTCGTCTAAGATTCCCTCTTTGATGTCACGTTCAATATAAATGTCAATAAACGCAGAAATCCTGCCTATACTGTTTGCTGCACCATTTTGTTCTTTTACAGCACCGAGGTATCCAAAATACAACCATTGTATAGCCTCTTTTGCATTGGCAGCAGGTTTTGAAATATCACAACCATATTCTGCTGCCATCTCTATAAGCTGGCCCATAAACTCAAGCTGTCTCTCAATATCCTCAATCAGACGGATGGTCTCGTCATCCATATCTCTTTCGCTTATACGTTTTTTGTCCAGCTTTCTCTGCTCTATAAGGTAATCCATTCCATAAAGTGCAATGCGGCGATAGTCACCTATAATTCTGCCTCTTGCATAGGCATCGGGGAGACCTGTAAGGATTCCTGCGTGTCTTGCCTTTTTCATTGTATCGGTATATACCCTGAAAACACCAGTGTTATGAGTGGTTCTGTATTTAAACTCATTCTCAATGTTTTCACCGATTTCATATCCATATGCACGGCATGCCTGCACAGCATTGCGATAACCAGCAAAAGGATTCACCGCTCTTTTAAGGGGTTCATCTGTCTGGAGACCCAGGATTATATCCTCACCTTTTTTGATATATCCGGGTCTATAAGTGAGCAAAGATGAAACATTCTCGGTATCAACATCCAGAACCCCGCCTTTTTTATTCTCTTCAATAAGCAATTCTTCCACACGCTTTTTTACAGAATCGGTACGCTGGGTTGTTCCCTCCAAAAACGAAGCATCCCCCATATATGGTGTATAGTTTTTTCTTATAAAATCGCTTACATCAATGCAATTATTCCAGTTGCCTTTATTAAAATTTCTCCAAAACTCCATAAATATCCGCATCCTTTCTGTATATATATAAAAAAACATCCTTATTGCGAACAAGGATGCCCAGGCGGTCGGCTAAAACGGGGATAACCCCCCTTTTATTTCCCTGTTCCCTCATAGTACACCCTATGTCTTCCGCCAGTAGCAGGGATTGTATCTTTATATTAATCATTATACATCCTTTTTTGTTATTTGTCAAAGGTTATAAATAATAAAAATTGTCTTTTTAGCGTAAAATTTTTATGCAACTGTATATTCACTACAAATACAGGAAAAAATCTATATGTAAATATTCCCAAAAGTCTTGCAATATGGGACATTTTAGTGTATAATATGCCGTGGTTGGATGTTGTTGGAGATGATTTCTTCAACTCATTTATAAGGAACGGTTTTAAAAATATTAATATTTTAGGAGGATAGTTTTTTGCAAAAAAGTAAAAAAATCAAAATCACACCACTCGGTGGACTGCATGAGATCGGAAAAAATATGACAGTCTTCGAGTATGGCAGCGATCTTTTGATTCTTGATGCAGGTCTGGCTTTCCCTGATGACGATATGCTGGGAATTGATATGGTTATACCAGATATAACCTATCTTCAGAAGCACAAGAACAGAATTCGCGGCATAATTCTTACCCATGGTCACGAGGACCATATAGGTGCAATACCCTATGTCCTTAAGGAATTCAATGTTCCAGTATTTGGCACAAAACTGACTTTGGGTATTCTTAAAAACAAATTAGAGGAGCACGGCATATTAAACTCCACAAAACTTAATGTCATCAGCCCCGGTGCAACTTTCACTCTGGGTGATTTTAAAGTTGAGTTTATCCGGTCAAATCACAGTATTGCAGATGCTGTTGCTGTGGCTTTTCACACTCCGGCAGGCACTATTTTGCACACCGGTGACTTCAAAATCGACTCAACTCCCATAGACGGCGAAATGATTGACCTTGGAAGAATTGGCGAGCTGGGAAAAGATGGCGTTCTTCTTCTTATGTCCGACAGCACCAACGCGGAACGCAAAGGCTACACCATGAGCGAACGTACCGTGGGCGCTACCTTTGACAACGTCTTTGAAAACTGTACCAAGCGTATCTTTGTCGCAACCTTTGCATCCAACATACATAGGGTGCAACAGATTATCAATGCCGCTGTGAAATACGGCAGAAAGGTTGCAGTATCAGGCCGCAGCATGGAGAATGTGTTGACAGCAGCCATTGAGCTTGGGTATATGGATATTCCCAAAAATACCCTTATAAAACTGGATGAAATCGGCAGATATTCAAAAGAACAGCTTGTAATCATCACCACAGGAAGTCAGGGCGAAACAATGTCCGCTCTCTCAAGAATGGCATTTTCCGGTCACAAAAAGGTGAATATTGAAGCAGATGACCTTGTAATCATCTCTGCAAGTCCAATCCCCGGCAACGAAAAAGCCATATCAAATGTAATCAACGAACTGCTCAAACACGGAGCGGAAGTTATCTATGAATCCTTGGCGGATGTTCACGTTTCCGGCCACGCATGTCAGGAAGAGCTTAAAATCATTCTGGCTCTTGCAAAGCCAAAGTATTTCATGCCAGTCCATGGCGAGTTCAAACACTTGAGCCGTCACCGCGACCTGGCACTCCAAATGGGTATGGACTCAAAGGACATCTTTATGATGGAAAACGGCCATGTCCTTGAAGTTTCAAAACAGAATGCAAAGATTACCGGCATTGTTCCATCAGGCAGAGTCCTTGTTGACGGACTTGGTGTTGGTGACGTGGGCAGCATAGTCCTCCGCGACAGAAAACATTTGTCCGAGGACGGACTTATTGTTGTTGTTATGACAATCGACCACGTAAGCCAGGCCGTTGTGGCAGGTCCCGATATTATTTCAAGAGGTTTTGTATATGTCCGTGAGTCCGAAGACCTTATGGAAAGCATGCGGATAAAAACCGCCGATATTGTAAACACCTGCCTCGAAAACAACACTCTTGACTGGGCAAGCCTTAAGTCCCACGTCAAAAACGAACTTGGTGCCTTTATCTTTGGCAAAACCAAAAGAAAACCCATGATTCTCCCTGTAATCATGGATATATAAACATTATAATCGTTCTTTACAAAATCAAAGGGGCTGCTGTGCAGCCCCTTTTTTTATTTGTATTCTCCGCACTCTTTGCAAAACTGTGCCAAACTGTCATTCTCCGCACTGCATTTTTTGCAAATCCATATACCATTTTCTATTTTTCTTGCGGCGGTATTTCTTCCAGCAGGTATGTGGTGTCCGGAATTGTCCTCTGGCACGATCTCCTTGCTGATTTTTCTTAACATCCTATGTAATTCAAATATATTGGAGTTCAATTCCTCAGTATTTTCAATAATTGTGCCAAGTGAAAACAAACTTAAAAAACTCACAAACCCACTCACTAGTAATGCCAGAAAAATGATAAATCCGGATTGCATCAACAACACAAATGCCAACAAAATATTTGCAACAAACAAAACAACCGCCGTGGCTCTACACACATTTCCCATAAGTATCCCTCCATATTAAATTATTTTTGACTTAATTTCCAATTACCGCATTTTCGATTGCCTCTCTTGCCTCTTTTAAAATTTCATCATTGTTGAAATAATCCGTGGGAACTTCTTTTATTTTATGATACAAATCCATGTTCATATCAAGCTCTGTAACAGCATTATACCCTGAAGATTGGGACAGCATCGCTATAATATAATCTAAATCTGAATTATTATATTTATGGAACGAAGAGATATGATAATAATTTATCATAATTGCACTCCATTTTGTATTATCCACGTTGTACCGATGAATAGCATCCTCACCGATTCCCTCAACAGTTTGATTTAGCATATTCAGGGTTAAGTTATGATAACTGTTGGTAAACATCTCATCAATAGACTTTTGCATCTTATAATTTTCAATCTTTGCACCGATAAACCCTACTGATACCACCACTAACAGAACAATAAGAATTTTTGTCAATATGTTAACTTTTTTCATTTTTCTCACCTGCCCATTTATTTTCATTTTGGTTCATGCCAAGTTGAGAGCAAAATTTTTATTTTTAAAGCCATCGTGTTGTATAAGCGATGATATCTTTTATTCCTTGACATCTTCACATGCATATTCTTTTTCTTCTGCCCCGCAATACTTACAAGCATAACGTACATCATAATACAGTCTTTCACCAGGAGTAAAGTGATCAAGGGCCAGTTCCAATCCACCCTTTGGGCTGTGTTTATACGTCCTTTCCAAAATTTTAATTTCATCTTTTCGGACGATTGTTTTCTTCTGCATTTTCATAGCAAACCACTTTTTGCAACGATTACACTTTCTGGTTATATTCATTTCAAATCCTCCTTATGTCAAGGCTATAAAAATACGAATGTATATGTTGCTACTGGAACTTTAAAATCAGTGAACGATTTGGATGCCACTTATTTCGAGACATCATTCACCTGATTATAACAATACATTATAAGTGTAACACACATTGTTAGAAAGTTCCATTGAAAGGAGTAAATTTCAACACTTTAACACACCAAGTGTTGTATTATGACTCTCTGCACACTTACCGTCAGCCTTTTTTTAATATTGGGACTATTGTATCCTCGTTTACTTCGGTTATTACATCGTACAACTTATGTATTCCCTCTGTTACTGCTCCTTGTCTAACCAAATCATTAATTAAAGCGATTAAGGTATCATAAAATCCGTTGAGGTTCAATACAACTATCGGAACATCAATTCTTTTTAAGTATTTTAAGGTCAGCACCTGAAAGAACTCATCCATCGTTCCTATTCCGCCGGGAGCAATGAAAAAAACATCAGCATGCTTTTCCATAAGCGTCTTTCTTTCTGCCATTGTGTCAACTAAAACCTTATTATCGCAATCGAATATTTCTTCAAATTCGCTGATAAAGTCAGGCGATATACCCATAACGAAACCACCGTTTTCTTTGACTCCTCTTGCAACCGCTCCCATACATCCTGTTGCTCCTGCTCCGTAAACAAGCGAAAACCCACTCTTCGCTATAATCTTTCCTAACCCTTCTATCTTCTCTTTGTGATGGCTGGCTATTCTTTCATTTGCTCCTCCATACACACATGCAAAATATCTCTTTGACACATCTGATACCTCCTGCCTATGTCATTATTTTGATTTTCTTGCGTATTTATCACACAAGTCATTTATCTGATCTGTAAATTTAGCAAGTTCTTTGTTTGTCAGATTACTACTGAGTTCCGCAACCGTTTTAAGTCTTTGGCAAGCTGCCATAAGTCTGTCAAATACAAGGTTCGCTCTCCGTCTGCCTTCCGATACCTTAGTCAGTTTAACTATTCTGCCTCTTGCAACACATTCACCTGTTGCAAGGTCATATTCATCACCGCTGAAAGGTGCTGTTGCTGTGAATTTAAGCTTGTTATATATCGTTTGTGAAAAGGCATCGCATACCAAGTCATCACCATGATTTACAAATACCTTCTTCGGAGGCTTTTCCATACTTCCAAGCCATCCCAGAAGCATATCCCTGTCTGCGTGACCGCTGATTCCGACTATCGACTCAATTCTTGCATTAACCTGAATATCTTCTCCAAACAAGGAAACATGTTTTGCACCGTTTATCAGTTTTCTTCCAAAGGTTCCTTCTGCCTGATAACCAACAAAAAGTATTGTGCTGTTTTCTCTCCACAGATTATGCTTTAAGTGATGTCTTATACGACCTGCTTCACACATACCCGATGCAGATATGATAACCTTTGGAATTAAATCAAAGTTTATCGCTCTTGATTCTTCTGTTGTAACACTAAGTCTTAATCCGGGAAATGATATGGGATTAATGCCTTGCTTTACAAGTGCAAGTGTTTCTTCGTCATAATATCCCATCAAGTTATCCTGATATATCTTTGTTGCCTCTACCGCAAGCGGCGAGTCAACATACACTATAAAATTCTCATGACCTTTTACAAGTCCCTGTTCTTTAATTGTTCTGAAAAGATACAAAAGCTCCTGCGTTCTTCCTATCGCAAAGGAAGGAATAACGAGATTTCCGCCTTTTGAAAAGGTTTCCTGCATTATTTTTGTAAGCTGTGCAATATAGTCAGGTCTTTCCCCATGAATTCTGTCACCATAGGTTGATTCTATAACAACATAATCAGCATAGGGCGGATTTTGTGGGTTTCTTATAAGCGGTCTGTCTATGTTTCCTAAATCTCCTGAGAATAAAACAGTTCTTTCTTCGCTGTTTTCTTTTATTGTAATGTGGATGCTTGACGATCCGAGCAGATGTCCAGCATCACAAAAATTTATTGTTATGCCTTCAAAAATTTCAATTGGATTGTTATATCCATAACCCTCAAATAATTTCAGGGATTCAAGTGCATCCGCAACAGTATATACAGGTACATACTGCTGATATCCTGATCGCTCTGCCTTTCTGTTCTGCCACTCGGCTTCCTGCTCCTGAATGTGAGCTGAATCCTGCAGCATTATGTTACATAGCCTATGTGTTGCTTCTGTGCAATACACGGGTCCTGTATATCCTTTTGCAACCATCGCCGGAATCATTCCAGAATGGTCAATATGTGCGTGAGTAAGGCAGATTGCATCTATCTCTGACGGAGCCACCGGCAATTCGCAGTTTTCGTATGTATCTCCGCCCTGTTCCATACCGCAATCAATAAGTATGTGTTTGCCACAAGCTTCAAGCAATGTGCATGAGCCTGTAACTTCATGTGCTGCTCCTATGAATGTTAATTTCATACTGACTTACTCCTCTCTTAATATTTTTAATCCGTCTTCTTCGGTTATGTATTTAATCTCTGCTATACATTCTATTAAAATCAGTGCTCGTTTCATTCAATGTGCCAATGAACTCAAATGAATAATTGTGGTTGAAAATCGCCTTGCGATTTTCTTTTAATTCAAATGCATAGCATTTGTTCCTTAATTATTCACTATTCATTGAGTTTGCTTTGCAAACTCATTATATCACATACAAAAATCAAAATCAATTCTTGACAACTTTGTCCAAAAGTGATATATTGATATGGTACGAACTGTGAAAATGTGTAAGTAGCATCGGCAAAACCAGAGAAGAGATTGGATATCATTGGCTGAGAGTATCCATTCTGGCCCCGGATGTGAATTTCAGCATTGGAGTTTCCTGCGAAAGCTGACTTAGTATAAGCAGGGTGCAGGCGTCACGTCAAAACGCCATAATGAGTGCAGAAATCTTTTCTGAATCCGGGTGGTACCGCGGGTATTTTATACTCGTCCCAAGATTTTTGGGGCGAGTTTTTTATTTGCTCTTTAATAAATTCTAGAGAAAGGAAAATTTTTATGTCAGAGAAAACAACAATTATGAAACAAGAATTCCTGACAAAGCTTGAGGCTGTTGTTGATATGGCAAGTCTTGATGCTTTGCGTGTTGAATATCTTGGCAAAAACGGTCTTATCACAGGACTGCTTAAAGAAATGAAAAATCTCTCGGTTGAAGAGAAAAAGACCTTCGGTCAGGAAGTAAACATCCTGAAAACCGAGGCAACTGATGCAATAAGTGCAAAAATCGAAGAAATGAAAGCAAAGGAGATTGAGGCAGAAATCAATTCAATGCCTGATATTGATATTTCAACTCCCGCAGACCTCTCACGGGGTTCATATCATCCAATCACCCTGGTTCAGCGTGAATGTGAACAGATTTTCAAATCCATGGGCTTTCACATTGAGGATTACAGCGAAATCGTTACCGACTATGAATGTTTTGAAGCACTCAACATTCCAAAGCATCACCCCGCACGTGATATGCAGGATACCTATTATCTGGAAAACGGTCAACTCCTCAAATCTCACACATCTGCGGCACAGAATGCTATTTACAAGAAGTATAAAGATGCTTTAATCAACGATGGTGTTCCCATCAAAGCGATTTTCCCCGGACGTTGTTTCCGCAATGAGGCAACCGACGCCAACCACGAAAACACATTCTTCCAGATGGAGGGTGTTATGGTTGACAAAGATATTTCAATCTCAAACCTCATATTCTTTATGAAGACCATGCTTTCAGAAGTTTTCAAAAAGGATATCAAGGTTCGTCTCCGTCCCGGTTTCTTCCCCTTTGTGGAACCCGGTTTTGAGCTTGACATAAACTGCCTTATCTGCGGCGGCGAGGGTTGTCCCTCATGCAAACACAGCGGCTGGCTGGAACTTTGCCCTTGCGGTATGATTCACCCTGAGGTGCTTAAAGCAGGTGGCATCGACCCCGAAGAATACACAGGCTTTGCTTTTGGTCTTGGCCTCACACGACTTGTTATGATGAGATATGGCGTAAAAGACATCCGTGACCTGAACAGCGGCAGCCTTAAGGTTTTGACACAGTTTACCGACGACGAGTAGAAAGGAGATTTTTAAATTATGCTTTTATCAATGAACTGGATTTCTGACTTTGTTGATTTGTCAGGCTTGGATAAAATTAAACTTATAAACCAATTCTCGCTTTCTACAGCAGAGGTTGAAAACGAGATATTCTTCAAAGGAAGTGACATCGAGGGCATAGTGGTTGCAGAAATCAAATCTGTAGAAGACCACCCCGAATCCAAAAAACTCCACCTCCTTAAAGTGGACGCAGGTGACGGACAGCTCACCGATGTTGTATGCGGTGCTCCCAATGTGCGTGTTGGCATGAAAACCGCTTTCGCAAAAGTGGGTGCAAAAATCGGCGAAATAACAATCGCACCACGCCCCCTGGCAGGCTATCCCTCACATGGTATGTGTTGCAGCGAGCGTGAACTTGGCATCAGCGACAACCACGAGGGCATCATGGATATCACCGAGGATGTTCCTTGCGGAACTTCTGTAAAGGACATATACCAGATTGACGATATTGTTTTTGAGGTGGACAACAAATCTCTCACCAACCGTCCCGACCTTTGGGGACACTACGGCATTGCAAGGGAATTTGCCGCACTTACAGGCAGACCACTCAAACCCCTTGACACAGTTGACCTCACTGCATACAATAATCTTCCCAAAATCGACATGAAGATTGAAGACCCCCTTTGTCAGAGATATTCATGTCTGCAGGTGGAAAACATCACCAAAACAGTCAGCCCTGTGAATATGCGTATCCGCCTGTTCTACTGCGGTATGCGTGGAATCAATCTTCTTGCTGACCTCACCAACTACCTTATGCTTGAAATGGGTCAGCCAATGCACGCATTTGACTCACGCAAGGTTGAAAAACTCCGTATAAAGAGATTTGACAAACCCTTCACTTTCAAAACTCTTGACGGAATAGACCGAAATATCGACGAAAACACCCTGATGATTTGCAATGACAACACTCCCGTCGCTATCGCAGGCATCATGGGCGGTCTTGATTCCGAAATCGTTGAGGACACCACAACATTGACACTTGAATCTGCAACATTTGACGCAGTTTCAATCCGCAAATCAACTGTTCGCCTTGCACACAGAACAGATGCGTCAATGCGTTATGAAAAATGCCTTGACCCAGAGATGACTGTTCCTGCTATTGCAAGATTTGTGAAACTCCTCACCGATATCGACAGCGGCGTTAAGGTTGTTTCAAGTCTTACTGATGAATACGCTTTCCGTTATGACAATATCAAAATCGACTTTGACAAAAACTTTGTTGACCGCTATGCAGGAATTGAGATTTCAAACGATACAATCGTGAATACCCTCAAGGCTCTTGGTTTTGAGGTTGCATTGGACAACAATAATTTCTCTGTTCAGGTTCCCTCATGGCGTGCCACCAAGGATGTAACAATGAAAGCGGATATCATTGAGGAAATAACCCGAATTTATGGTTATGACAACTTTGATGTTCATACAGCGGTTGCTCCCCTTTATCCCATCCGTATGGCACAGGAAAAAACCGACGAAGACCGCATCAAAGATATCTTGGTTAAGCGTTTTTCACTTCACGAAACTCACTCATACCTCTGGGCATATTATGATGAATACAAGGCTCTTGGCATTGAGGTTGAGGACAACATCAAGCTGGCAAGTGCAACCAACCCCAATATAGAAACTTTGAGAAAGTCCATTGTTCCAACACAGCTTTGTCAGGTGAAATACAACACAGGTTTCAGCACAGACTTTGGCCTTTTTGAAATCGGCAGAACTGTAGATGGCTTGACAAAAGACAACCTTTGCGACGAGCGTAAGAAACTGGCAATCACTCTGTTCAGCAAGACAAAGAGTGTTGAAACACCCTATCTTGAACTCCGTGATATGCTGGCAGTTGTGGCAGATGACATCAAGCATCACTCACTCACCTTTGCTCCTGCAGTGTCATCTCATTCATACGAGCATCCAAAGAACCTCAACACCATAATTTGCGATGGCAAGGAACTTGGCAAAATCGGTATTGTTCACCCCACGGTTTCAAAGAAGATTGACAAAAAAGCATCTATTGTCTTTGCAGAAATTGATATCCGTGACTTCTCGGAAATCAAGAATGCAAGCATTCAGTATCAGGAGCCGTCAAAATACCCCGAGATGGAAATCGACGTATCCTTTGTGTCAGAGAAGTTTGCACCCATCGGCGATGCAATAAAGGATGCAAATTGTGACCTTATCAAGTCAGTATCCGTGGTTGACACCTACACCGACGAAAACGGCAAGTCAATCACCGTAA
This sequence comes from Clostridia bacterium, assembly GCA_045647945.1. GTDB lineage: Bacteria > Bacillota > Clostridia > Monoglobales > Monoglobaceae > SIG440. Next base: position 7,301 of record JAZRNA010000042.1, on the reverse strand, counting down.
GAATGATTTTCTCTCATCCTGAAAGAACCCTCACCAAAGAAGAGGTTATGGAAATTGTTGATTCAATAATTGCAAACCTTGAATCCAAGGGAATCATGATGAAGAAATAATTTAAACAGAAAGAAGTTCTGCTACCCAAACGGTAGCAGAACTTCTTTTAATATTAACCTATTATTCATTCACTCTGACAGGTATCTCCTCTTGCTTTTCTTTATTGCCCTCAAACCCGTCTTTTCCGTATCTTATAAATGACACAACCACAGACACCATATTGAATGCCTCACACAAAATACCGCCAAGTGTAAAGTTGAATATATTATGTACTATCCATGACGGTGACATAAGCCAGAACTGGAAGTATCTGATATGCTTGCCATTACCAAGCCACATCAACACACTCATTATAACAAGTGTGATATAAGGCAGGGTTGAAATGAAAATCTTGAACCAGTCACCCCATACAAGAACAACTGAAAATACATAGCAAAATGTATAACAACACACCGTAAGCACTAACTTCCACACCTTTTTGCTATCTTTGGAGAACAAAAGTCCCCTCACAAGATTGGTCAGGTTGAAAAGTGCCCCTGCATATGCACCTATCAATATAAAGTTCACAAAAAACATCAAACTTCCTGTGCCCTGCATAAGAAAAAAGTTCTTATTTTTCTTGCACTGGAATGAATAGACAATTATAATAAGTCCTACTATCCCAAAGCATTGTGCTATGATATCTTTTACGCCCATGATAATCCCACCCTCTATTTTGATATATATTCATTCTAACACACAAAAAATCTCATATCAATATTTATTTAAAAAAACGTCCCCGAAATTTACATCGGGGACACAACTTATCTCATTGCCATGCTGTTGTTGAGAAGTGTTGTACTGTATATAAACAGCACATCCTGATTGTCAAACTCAATAAAGTTGCCTAAAAAACCACTCTGGATATATCGTATGTCAACCACTGTTATTTTGCTGTAGCCGGGAGTCAAAAGAGGTACAAGACTGCTGGCATAGGAATCTCTGAGCACAATCAGTTCTTTTGAAGTTTTCGCATTGGGATTCTCTATTTCAATCAATGGAGATATGCCTGACAAAAACATTTCATAGGGGTCTTTGCCATATGCCTTTTCCTTGTTGTACATATCCCCCTGTTCTGCCTTTCCACTGTCAAAATAACTCACTTTGCAATCGTCCAGAATATCGTTTGTCAAATATTTAATCACGTCCGCCTCAAAAGGCAATGCCGACTGTCCCAGATAAACTCCCTCAAAGAGTTTGTCCAGTGTATTTATCGCATACTCCGTCTTGGCATCGGCACCCATACTCTCTGCAATGAACTCTGCAATATCCTGAATATTTTCCTGCCGCCAATGAGAGTCCGTCTTGTAATAATCGTCAATGGACAACATGGGAAGAACATCAATATACTCCATATAATCCATCCTGTCCCTGAAATCACTTATAAACCCATCATAGTCTATGGCTGGATAGCCATTTTCTTTTGCCAGAAAATAGTTTTTATCCGGTATGATTGACAGATAAATATTGACATCCTTATCTTTCATATAATTTTCATAAATATAGTCAAATCTTTCCTCAGCATAATCCACCATTTCAGGTTTTACGGGATATTCTATCTTTGAGATGTGTCCGTCTGCAACAAACAAACCATTGTTGTCCTTTTTGCCAAAAATATATGTGGCAAACAGGGCCTTGGCTCTCCTGAATGTATCCCGGGCAGGGAATTGGTCAACTGTATATTCTTCAAATCCTGTCATAAACTCCCCGGATACCACGGACTCCATATCAAACGCCGGTTTTTCGGCAAGGGGACGTCTTTCGCTTTCTGAATATGCGGTGTTTGGCTTAAACCAGCAACACAGTGCAATACTACCAACCAACAGAGCAAATATAATTACTGAAACTATATCTTTCCTTCTCATAACATACCTCCTAGAAACGGAAATACAAAAACGGATTAAATGAACCGTCTGCAAGGTATCCCGTCGAAACAAGCAAAAGTGCAACCAGAACCACAATCTCCGCCACGTCAATCAGCGCAGACGATTTGAGTTTTTTATCCACCCACATCTTTATTCTCTTTGGTATAGGAGTTGCACCAATTGCTGCTATAATCAAAACAATGCCATAATTTTTCAGATTATAGAGGAACTCCGCCGATGCCAAAGGCAACTGTCTGCCCCCAAACATTCCACTCACTCTTTCTAATGCCTGACCCATATTTTCACCACTGAAAATCATAAAACTGATTGCAACCAGGAATATAACATAAATATGTGCCAGCACCTTGTTTCTTTTCAAATATCCAAGGAAGAAAAACTTCTCCAGAGTCAGAAATACTCCAAAGTACAGTCCCCATACAACAAAGTTCCACTCCGCACCATGCCAGAAACCTGTCAGGAACCATACGGCAAATATATTAAAGAACAACCGTGCTCTGCCTACTCTGTTGCCGCCAAGGGGTATATACACATAGTCCCTGAACCATGAACCCAAAGAAATATGCCATCTGCGCCAGAATTCAGTTATACTTTTTGATATAAATGGATAGTTAAAGTTTTCCATAAAATCAAAGCCAAACAGTTGCCCCAGGCCTATTGCCATGTCGCTGTAACCCGAAAAATCAAAGTAAACCTGCAACATATATGCAAAAACAAACAACCAGTAATACAAAACCGAAGGGTCAGCAGATTGTGTAAAGGTATCACACAGTTCACCCATGGTGTTTGCTATAAGTATCTTTTTTGCCAGACCTATTATAAATCTGCAACAACCCTCACTGGCTTTTTCAAAGCTGTGTTTTCTGTCTGTGAGCTGTTTTTCAATGTCCGAATACCTTACGATTGGTCCTGCAATAAGCTGTGGGAACAGCGCCACATATGTTGCAAGGTTTATTGGGTTTTTCTGTGCAGCCACACTGCCGCGATATACATCAACGGTATAACTTAAAATCTGGAATGTATAAAAACTTATCCCTATTGGCAGTGCAAGTCTTAAAAATGGAACAGAAAAGCCCGTCAACGCATTGAAGTTGGCTATAAAAAAATCAGCATATTTGAAGTATGCAAGCCCTGCAAGACTGGACAGAACCGACAACACCAACATCACTTTGGCAAAGGCCCTGCCTCTGAATCGCTCAATCAACAGACCGAATATATATCCCAGCAAAACCGTCGCCACCATCAAAAAAACATACTTCGGCTCACCCCAGCCATAAAAAACAAGGCTGGAAACAAGGAGCACCGTATTTTTAAGTGGCTTTTGTGCAGCAAAATATAACACAATCACTATGGGTAAAAAATAATATAAAAACGGAATACTGGAAAAAATCATACTTTTTCTCCTTAATCTTTTCGTAATTATAAAACGGACACAAAAGTGTCCGTTTCAGGTTTAAAACTATTCCTCCAAAGCTGTAGGACACATTACAAAGAATACTTTATTCCCCGCACTGCCTGTAACCATTTCATCAGCCTCTACACAGATGTTCCATCTGCGGTTTGCGTTCTTTTCAAGGTTTGCAATGAACGAAGGTGTATCAGCTGCGTTTTCAAGTTCAAAAACATATCCTACAAAGGGGATTGACCCAATCATGGGTGCAAACATTACCCCTGACTTAAATCCTTTAATCTCGGCATTGTCAAAGCCTGAAAGCAATCCTTCCTCTACAGGCATTGCTCCACCACCAAATTTAATAGCAGGGTTTGCCAAAAGTCCGTCCGCAATTTCCTGTGCACTCATTCCTGATGTCGCCTTTGTCTTGAAGTCTGCAAGCAAAGTTTTGCCCAGAGTTGTTGCCACCGGTGTTTCCGCAGGTGTTTCAACTGGTTTTTCAGCAGGTTTCTGCTGTGGCTGTTCTGCAGGCTTTTCCTCAGGCTTTTGCACAGGTTTTCCCTGTGTTTGAGGCTTTTCTGCAGGTTTTTGAGTCTGGACATTTTCCGGTTTTTTTGTTGTATCTTTGTCTTCCTTTACCTCTTCCTGCTTGTCCTCTGCAACTTCATCGTTTGCAGTTTCATTTTCAGTTTGTACGTTCTCTTCAGGTATTTCTACCTCTTCATTCGCCTTATTGCCACAAGCGGCAAGTGATACCACAATGGTAAATACCAAAATAATTGCTAATAATTTTTTCATTTTTCATTTCTCCTTTTTATGTTTTCCACTTGTAATACCTTTTAAAACCCAAAAAGGTTGCAAAATTTTTTAATTTTTTAAGACAATATCGTCTATTATAGACTCGTTTCTTTTTATGAAAAATTTTGCACAAAATTAAAATTTATCAGCCCTTGCTTTAATCCCTATATTTCCCTTTCTTTATTTATGGTTTCCATAAATAATTTACCAAGCTTTACAACCGAGCCACAGTCATAGTGGAATATATCAGGTTCTTCAACAGGTTCAAATTTTGTGGTTAACCCATTTTCGATTGTATCCAGATAAATAAACCTGTCGTGTTTTTCCGCATATTCCCTTTTAAATGCATTAATTTCTTTATAGCAAGGCCATACCTCAGAAATTCCCCCATCCACAAATATACATCCATTAAGATATTCAGGGAATTCCTTTTTGAAGTCATTTATAAAATTATCAAAATAAACCTTATAATTGTTTGCATTTTCCAAACAATCTGAATCGCTTTCGCCCTGCATCCAGCAAAAACCGATTATTTCAGGGTCAAACTCTTTCTCTTTCAAATATTCAATGCTGTCATTAAGCAAGCTGACAAGGCCGTTATAACACCAGCCTTCCTTTAACGGTTTATCTGTGAAAAACGCATCAATAAAACCATCGTACTCATTTTTAAATTCCTTAACGTTATAATATCCGCCGCTTGATGGGGACAAAAAGTCGCGTTTCAAACTTGCACTACCTACTGCAAATTTTACTATAAAAAACTCTTCATCGGGAAATTTATCGTTTAAATATTCAGCTATACCAAGTTCTGGACCGATAGTTTCTTTATGTACCTCCGTACAACCTGTTGTTGTCACAGTAAAGCCATCACTTTTCTTATCGTGAGAATAATAGTTAATTTTAATATTTTCATAACCGTTGAAATATTCCTCAATTTTAGCATCCGTAAAACTTCTTTTCAAACATTTAACGTAACCTACGCCAACGGCATTGGATTGACCTGCTAATACAATTATTTTTGCTTTTTTCATAATATGACCCCTCTCATTTTTTCTAAACCATTATATATTGTTTTTGCTAAAAAGTCAATGTATAGAAATGAAAAATACAACTGCCAAAAACAACTTTGTTTTTACAGTAGGCGTCGAGTTCAGCTAAGGTTTCCTGTTGTTTATTCGCCTTTTAAACACTTTTAAGCACTTCCCATTTTTCAACAAGCCGCTTTACCGACCAGGCAGCATTTGCAGGAGATGTGGACGGCAAGCATACCGCATCTCTGTTTATTTGAGCTTTTGTATACTTTTTAAAGTATTTTTCTGCAGTTCTTCCGTTAACAAAAATCTGTCTGATATCCGCTTCTTTCAAAATTTTCGAAATGTCATTTACTTTTACATTTTTAATAGAGCTATCTGAACTTCCCGTTATCTCACACGAAGCAATAACATCCCAAAGTGCAATGCCGTTTTCAAGCAAAAACTGCTTTTTTTCTTCAATAGTCTCAGGCTCATTACATTCAAACACAGCGGAAATCACCTTCCAAAAGCGATTTTGCGGATGCCCATAAAAAAACATTTGCTCACGGGATTTCACCGACGGAAAACTGCCCAAAATCAAAATTTTAGAGTCTTTATTATATAAAGGTGGAAATGGGTGTCTTATCATTTTTATCACCTCATCAAAAGAATATTTCATTACAAAATTGCTGAAATATTTATAATAAGTATAACATAGTTAAAGTAAAAATACAATATTGTCCTTAATCGTCTCTAAAAATTTGGAAAATAAAAAATAGAGCCTCCCAAAAAAATAAGGCTGTGACAAAATTGCTACAGCCGCTTTGGTATATATCATATTTTTCAAAAACAAGACACAAGAATTGTCCCCCCGATTGCCCTAGAACCGGCCGCTTGATTACCTAATTTACACGCAGGAAATTTGAAAACATTATTCTTGCAAAAATAATGAGCCGATATGCCTTATTGCCAATTCTGCCCTTCCTAAAATTGCAAAAAACTCTTTTAAATCTATCTCCTTATCACCAATTTCTTTCAAGTTATTATAAAAATAATTATCTTCTGCTACTTTAGGTCGTATTTTACAAGCATGGTTATATTCATTCAATAAACTATCAATAAACGGTTTTACACCAATTCTAGAAACATCTATTAAAGAAGTCAATACAAATAAATTAATATCAATTGATGCGGCAACCTTTCTTAATTCTTCACTTTCAAAATCAGCATATCTTCCACATTGAATCATTTTAGCAAGCGCATTATTCCCCAACATTCTAATCATTGCTATATATGTAGTGGTACTTTCATCTTTAAAAATATTTGATGTTTTTAAGACTTCATGATAGTTATCGTTCCCGTTTATTTTAGCAGCACAATTCACAGCAATTTCAAGCACAAAACAACAATTTACAAGCCTTACTATCTCTGTTTTAATTTTGGTACTTTTCATTGCATTTATAAGTTCCGTTTTATTTAACGGGAATAAATATCCACCATTGTCGTCTTTTATTTCAGTTATATTATACCCATACCCTTCTATTAATCCTTTTGAAAATTTTCTAATAGTTGCTGCATGCTCAAATATCTTTACTATTGATTGTTCCATACCTTACCTCCTGAACACAACAAAATCATTCTCCTAAACAATTGCCCTCATGGCTTATACTACTTAGAATCTATCATCATATATTTTCTTACACCTTTTGCGTAACATTTTGTAACATATTTATTGTAACAAATTGTTACAATAAAGTCAAGAGGTGTTTTTATGAAAGGATTAAAGACTATTAGAAAAGAGCGTAATTTGAATCAACTTAAAGTCGCTATGGACTTAAATATTTCACGTGAGGCATTATCTCATTATGAAAACGGAAAACGCGAGCCAAGCTTGGATATGCTTAATAAACTATCAAAATACTTTAATGTTTCCATTGACTATTTAATAAACGGTGAAGAATTTAGAAAGCAATAACAAAGACATCTTACTTTCCCGGGCAGCTATTCAGTTTAATATATTTTCATTGACAGCGCTAAGGCCGGAGCGTTAAGCAAACAGTCCGGTGGACTGTTTTTAGCGGAGGATTACAAAAAACGGTAGTTTTTTGTAATCAGTAAGAAATC
>JAZRNA010000041.1:0-11031 GCA_045647945.1 Clostridia bacterium | reverse complement strand
TGGGACAAGTTTCGCAAACAGCTATCTGGCGTCTCTCCTTAACGCGGACTTTTCTTTGTCCATCTCTGCGGGTCTTATAAGACAATCCCTCCACCGCAAGCGGTCCCCCTCCCTTTACACAAGGGAGGCACTGTAGGAGGCGATTTGCAATCGACAGTTAAGGCGCCAAAGGAATACCCAAGCAAGAATGCCGCGTTAGTGAGAGTTGAGGTGCAGATGTTTGTGAATGTTTTTGAATGAGGTGAAAAACGGCGGATATCAGTCCCCTTTTTCATCCGCCGTTTTTAGCGAGTGCGTTCAATATATATTGAACTTCCGAGCGTCAGCGAAATGAAAAAATATGAACATCTACATATGCACGAAACTCGAACAGCGGAGAGGGGGTATGGGGGCGTCCCCCATATACAAAACAAAAAACTGTTGTAATTTATCGCAATGTGTGGTATAATAACATTGCTAAACAAATTTAATAAATAAGAACCTTGGATATTTTTGTTTTACGGGAATATTATGCCTTTTTATGCGCATCATACTTTTGAATTTAGCAAAAATGCGAATTCCATTTAGTATGATGCTGGTGTATATCCGGTTCTATTAAATTTGTTTAGCGACAACTGGAGTTTGCGTTTTTCATGCGTCAGCTTCGGTTGGCGCATTTTTTATTTTACAAAGGAGAAATATTATGCCAAATTATGAAAAACTCTATCATCAACTTGTAAGAGACGTTGACAAAACCATCAAAGACCTGAAAAAAGCCCTTGAATCCGCCGAAGATACATATATCGAAATGTGCGAAGAGGAATTCCCCAACGGCGAAGATTTGGAATTCTTTGACCAGGAAGACGCACTGGATTTATAATATTTCACAAACAGAACCCCCTCAAGCCAACAGTGTTTGAGGGGGTTTCCCTGTCCAACGTTAAGTTTGTAAAAAATTTAACAAAAACACAAAATTATTCTTGAAATATTGACCAATCCATGGTAATATGTAAAGTGGATAAAATTTGAATTAAAATGAAGGGAGGGCGTCTGTTATGTCCAATACTTTTGTTTGTATTATGGGTATGGGAACGGTGTTTATCGGACTTATTTGTATAGTAGTTATCTGTACAATTATGAGTTTGGTAATGCGCGCTTTTTCAAAAGAAAAGCCGGCGGCTCCAGCAAAAGCAGCACCTGCTGTTGCCTCAAGTATGCCCATACAGGACAAGCAGGCAATAATCGCCGGAACATGTGCGGTTATCGCAGAGGAACTGGGTACAGATGTGAGCAACATAAGGGTTTTATCCTTTAAAAGAATCTAGTCTCACTAAACAATCTGTCGTGTAATCAAGACGGAAGATAAATAAAAAACGGAGGTATTTAAAATGAAAAAATATAAAGTAAATGTAAATGGTACAGCATACGAAATCGAAATCGAACTTATGAGCGAGGCAGAGGCAGCAGCATCAAAGGCACAGGCTCCTGCACCCGCAGCAGCACCAGCACAGGAAGCAGCTCCTGCTCCCGCTCCTGCAGCAGCTCCCGGAGCAGGGGAAGAAGTTAAGGCTCCTATGCCCGGCACAATCCTTTCTGTAAATGTAAAGAGCGGCGACGCTGTTAGAAAGGGTCAGGTTCTTATGATTCTGGAAGCTATGAAAATGGAGAACGAAATCATGGCAGGAGCAGACGGCACAGTTACATCAGTAATGGTTTCTGCCGGCCAGGCTGTTGAAGCAGGCTCTGCTCTTTGCACAATTCAGTAATTATACAGAAAGGCTGTTGAAATTATTATGAAAAAACGAATTTTTGCTGCCCTTCTGGCAGTTCTTATGCTGGCATTCACAATGATGCCATGTTTTGCAGCAGGTGATGACCTCACATTTGATGCAAAGAATGCGGCCTATGACCCTGATGGAAAGGCAATCACATTCACCCTTGCCAACACATCAAAGACAGAGGCTTATATAAAGACAATCGCATTTGCTGTTGATACTGCGGAAGTAACCCTGCAGTATGGTGGCATACAGTATGGTTCGCTCTTGGGTGCTGGACAGGAGGTTGAACTCAAGGTTTCAGCCGAAATCCTGAATTACAACCCCGACAAGCTGCCAACATTCGGTTTGGTGTTGAATGTAACCCCAAGCACAAATGTTGTAGACCTTACAACCGAACCTGCATTTGTGGACGTGGCAGTTGACAATGTGTTTGATACAGCAGCAACACCAATGGAAGCAGTTAAAAACTTCCTCAACCAGACCGGTTTTGCGGCAATTTTCGCTGACTGGCGTGTTGCAGTAATGCTGCTTATCTCATTTGTTCTTATGTATCTGGCAATAGTTAAAAAGTTTGAGCCATTGCTCCTTTTGCCCATTGCCTTTGGTATGCTTCTTACCAACCTGCCCGGTGCAGACATGTTCCACGAGGAGCTTTTTGCAGACGGACATGTTCATTGGAACTTGTTCTCAGCATCAAATTCTGTAAATCCGGGACTGCTTGACTATCTCTACCTTGGCGTTAAGCTGGGAATCTATCCTTGTCTTATATTCCTTGGCGTTGGTGCAATGACAGACTTTGGTCCGTTGATTGCAAACCCCAAGAGCCTTCTTTTGGGTGCTGCGGCACAGCTTGGTATCTTTATCACATATGTGGTAATGAACAAGTTCTTTGGATTTACAGCAGCCGAGGCTGCATCTACAGGTATCATCGGTGGTGCTGATGGCCCTACGGCAATCTTTGTTACAACAAGACTTGCCCCCCATCTTTTAGGTCCCATCGCTGTTGCGGCATATTCTTACATGGCTCTTGTTCCTGTAATCCAGCCGCCAATTATGAAGGCATTAACCACAAAGAAGGAACGTCAGATAGTTATGAAACCTCTTAGAGAAGTTTCAAAAACCGAAAAGATTGTATTCCCCATTGTTGTTACTGTCTTTGTAACTCTTCTTGTTCCGTCAGCAGGTCCTCTGATTGGTTCTCTTATGCTTGGTAACCTTGCGAAAGAATGTGGTGTAACAGAAAGACTGTCAAAGACGGCACAGAACGAGCTCATGAACATTGTTACAATATTCCTTGGCATTTCTGTTGGTGCAACAGCAACAGCAGAAACATTCCTTGCACCAAAGACTTTGGCAATTATTGTTGTAGGCGTGGTTGCTTTTGGGGTTGGTACAGCAGGCGGTGTTCTTCTTGCCAAGTTTATGAATTTGTTCCTCAAGAACAAAATCAACCCCCTCATTGGTTCAGCTGGTGTTTCTGCTGTGCCTATGGCGGCTCGTGTATCTCAGACTGTGGGACAGAAAGAAAATCCGTCAAACTTCCTGCTTATGCACGCTATGGGTCCCAACGTTGCAGGGGTTATCGGTTCTGCAATCGCAGCCGGTGTTCTTATAGCACTCTTTGGCTAAAATACAGGTTTTATGAGGGTACATTCTGTGCCCTCTTCCAAAACTAAAGAAAGGAAAATAGAATTATGTCAAAAGTATATATTACAGATACAATTCTTCGTGATGCTCATCAGTCTCAGGCGGCAACACGTATGAGAACAGAGGATATGATTCCTGCCCTGGAGACCCTTGACAAGGTTGGTTACTGGTCTTTGGAATGCTGGGGCGGTGCAACCTTTGATGCATGTATGAGATTTTTGAACGAAGACCCATGGGAAAGATTGAGAACTCTTAAGAAACATCTTCCCAACACAAAACTCCAGATGCTCTTCCGCGGACAGAACATTCTGGGATATAAGCACTATGCTGATGACGTTGTAGAGGCATTCTGCAAGAAGTCAATCGAGAATGGTATTGACGTGGTTCGTGTGTTTGATGCACTCAACGACCCAAGAAACTTGGAGGCTGCAATCAAATATGTAAAATATTACGGCGGTCATCTGGAGGCTGCAATCAGCTATACAGAAAGCCCTGTTCACAACGAGGACTACTTTGTGGATTTGGCTTGCAGACTGGAGGAAAAGGGTGCGGATTCAATCTGTATCAAGGACATGGCAAACCTTTTGCTTCCATACAGTGCATACAGCCTTGTTAAAAAATTGAAAGAGAAGGTTGGCGTTCCCATTCACCTGCACACACACAATACCGCAGGCACCGGTGATATGACAAACCTTATGGCAATTGAGGCAGGGGTTGATATTGTTGACTGTGCTTTGTCACCAATGGCAAACGGCACATCAAACCCCTCAACAGAGAGCCTTGTTGCAACACTTCGCGGCACAGAGAGGGATACAGGTCTTGACCTCGGTTTTCTCAGCGATGCGGCAAGCCACTTTAGAGGCATTGCAACAAAGATGAAAGAGGCAGGAACCCTTGACCCCAAGGTTTTGAATGTGGATTCAAACACTCTTCTTTATCAGGTTCCCGGAGGTATGCTGTCAAACTTGATTTCACAGCTTAAGCAGGCAAATGCAGAGGATAAATATTATGAGGTTCTGGCAGAGGTTCCAAGAGTTCGTGAAGACTTTGGCTATCCTCCCCTTGTAACTCCCACCAGCCAGATTGTTGGTACTCAGGCGGTTCTCAATGTCCTTATGGGCAGATATAAGATGATTTCAAAGGAATCAAAGGGTCTCCTCCGTGGTGAATATGGTCTTCTTCCCGGCAAGGTTAACGAAGAAGTCCGCAAGATGGCAATCGGTGATGATGAGGTTATAACAGTAAGACCTGCAGACCTCATTGAGCCTGAACTTGCCAAGTACACCGAGGAAACAAAGACACTGGCAAAATGTGAAGAAGATGTTCTCAGCTATGCATTGTTCCCACAGGTTGCAAAGAAGTTCTTTGAAGCCCGTGATGCAGCACCAAAGGCTGCTGTTGTAGATGAAAACGGCGTAAGAGAACTCTATGTAGAGGATTTGTCCTAAATAAAGAAAAAGGAAGAGCGAAAAGCTCTTCCTTTTTTTAACTTGACAATTTTGGAATAGTCAAAATAATAATGGTGTGATATAATAAAGTGCAAAGAGGGGTGAAGAGATGAACAGTCGGGAAATTGTGGTTGCCTGTGCGGATTATATTGAAGATCATCTGATGGAACCCTTGACGGTTGAAGAACTTGCCGGGCAAGCGGGTTTTTCTGTTTATTATTTTTGCAAAATTTTCTCTCTTTATATGGGTATGCCGGTTATGGAATATATCCGTCGTCGCAGGCTGGCTTTTGCTGCATCTGATATCTGTGACGGAAAACGTATTATTGATGTGGCAATGGATTACGGATTTGAGTCCCACAATGGCTTTGCCAAGGCTTTCAAAAAAGTCTATGGATATTCTCCCGATGAATACAGACGCCGTGTAGGGAGCCATCGTCCACCTGCCCCCAATCCGCTGAGAGGATTGCAGTGTGCGGACAAGTTTGCTCCGGAATGCCGGATAGAGGAACGAGGCGGGTTCTATATAGCAGGAATGGTCCTGCGAACATCTCACGAACTCTCAAGTGTTGCTCAACAGCCGGCTTTGTGGAAGAATTTTCAGCTTAAAGAACAGGAAAACCGTATTTATGCGATGGCAATGCCTGAGGAACACGGTGAGTACTATATATCATTTCCCGTGGGGACAGACCTTTTCAGGCTTGTTGCCGGGGTCAGGATTACCGACCCCGAGGGTGTTGAAGATGGTTTGTATGTTGACTGGGTCCCCCCGGCTCTTTGTGGGATTTTTTCGCCGCCTCCGGTATTTGGCGATCAGGAAAAATTTGCAGATGCTGTAGTAGAAACATGGAAATATATATATGACAGGTGGCTGCCCCAGTCAGGGTATAGCCTTGACCCCAAGGGGCTTGATTACGAATTCTATGATGAACGCTGTCACAGAGACGGTCCTTATTCAATGGACATCTGTGTTCCGCTTATAAAAAAATAAATTTAAAAAGGAGAATTTGTTATGGCTGAACTTATTTGTTATTTGAACGGGGAATATCTCCCTATAAGTCAGTGTAATGTGTCGGTTATGGATATTGGTGTTACCACCGGGGCATCTGTTACCGATATGGTAAGAACTTTCAATCATGAAATATTCCGATTGGAAGAACACGTAGACCGCTTTTTTGCAGCGGCAAAGCATTCGTATCTCACCATACCTCACACAAAGGAGGAGGTTTGTGAAATAAGCCGCAAACTTATTGAACTGAATGCGGAAATCTATCCCGAATGTGAACTTGGTATGTGCTATTATGTTACACCCGGTGTCAGCTATGTGTATGCAGGGTCAGCAGTTCCTTCAGGACCTCTCACTCCTACATACTGTCAGCATGTTTTCCCATTGCCTTTTACTGCATGGAAGAAAAATTATACAGACGGAATGAATCTGGCAACAGCACCCGTACCCCATATTCCGGCACAGTGTGTATCGCCAAGAGGCAAGCACCGCAACCGTTTGCACATACAGGTGGGTGACAGCATTGTTCATTCACTTGACCCCACTGCTACAGCTATTTATATGGACACAAACGGCAACATTACCGAGACAGGTGGCTCCAACTTTGTTATTTATAAAGATGGCATGGTTATATCCCCTAAAAGACGAAATATCCTTTGGGGTATCAGCCTGCAGACAGTGAAAGAACTGGTTGAGGAGATGGGAATCCCCTTTGTTGAAGAGGATATTATGATTTATGATGTTGTAAATGCTGATGAAGCATGGGTAACAACTACCCCGTATTGTCTGGCTCCTGTTGTGAAGTTCAATGGACAACAAATCGGCAACGGCGAAACTCCGTTGTTCCGCAAAGTGCTTAAGGCATGGGGCGATAGAGTAGGCAAAGACCTCTGGGACGAGATTGTAAACGCTGAGCCCATTAATTACAGATAAGCTTATAGCGCGGGAGAATCTGCTTACAAAAGCAATTTAAAAGGCTGAACGAATCAATCGTTCAGCCTTTTTCTTTAGATGTAAATCTAGATTTCGGTTGATGTTTCTCTGTTCAGCTTTTTCTGTTTTGCATAACCTACAAAGCCAAGAACAAGAATAGGTACACCAAACATAAAGTATGCAAGGAACAGAAGGGTTGCTGCTGCGTATAAAATAGCCGCAACCAAAGCTGACCATGTGGCTTTTGCCAGATATCCTATCCAGCCAAAAACAGCCCCCACAAGAAAAACAATGGCATGAGGCATTACCAACGCTGTGGCAATAGCTGAACCTACTGCTTCAGCACCTTCGGAGGAGGCGGTTGTTCCAAAAAAATACGAAAAAAGGTAAACGGTATAAATTGTTGCTAATGCGGTCGCAATAAATAAAATTTTACTTCTCTTAGTCATAATAAAAATCTCCTTAATATTTTGTTTCTAATTTGTATCCATATTTTTTTATGTCACTTGTTGCAGCATCTTTGTTGCCCCATTCGCTGCCATCAGAAAAATACACGCTGTATATGTATAGATCCCCTGATTTAATACTGCTGTCCAGCAATTGCCATGTCTTTGTGACAGAGCTTTTTGCCCAAAGAGGCTCGTCGGTGTATAACAGGTTTGGTGCAAGAATGTTGTTTACAGCCTCTCCATACACGTCTTTGGGAGAAAAATACAGCTTTATTGCGGAAATCTCCTTGTCTGTATTGTTTGTAAGATTACAGCTTAATTCAGGGACACCAATAATATTATCGTACATTTTTGTTTCAATAGAGATGGGGCAACTATCCTGAAATTCAATAGGGATGTCGCTGACTATTGAGCCTTGTACGGTTGAATTGGTTTGGTTTTTTGAATTATTTGTATTATCTTCGGGGACGAAAGAGCCAATTATTGCAAAGCAAACGATTGCTACAGCAATAATTCCAACAACAATTTTTGCCTTATCCGAAAACCTGGGGCTTTTATTGTTTTCAGAGAACAACTCTTTCTTTTGTTGTTCAAATTCCTCTTGGGTTATAGCTCCTGTGTCAAGAAGATCTTTAAGTTTCTTTAATTTTTCCGTGCTTATCATATTTTCACCTCCTTGTTGGGAATTATACCATTTTGGGATATTTTTATTATACCAAAGTGGGATAATAAAGTCAAGAGGTGATTTGGTTGAGGCTAAAAGAACTGCGAAAAAAGCGGAAAATTTCACAACTTAAACTTGCATTGGATCTTAACATGAATCAAAATAGTATTAGCAGGTATGAAAATGGTGTAAGAGAAGCAGACTATTCTACGTTAATTAAGTTTGCTGATTATTTTGATGTTTCTATAGATTATCTTCTTGAACGCACAGATAATCCCACATTTTTTAAATAGAAAAAAGCTATCCAAATAAATATAATATTTTTTGTTTTTTCTATTGACATTGTGGAAAATTTGTGATATCATATTCTTTGTCTTTGGACAAGCTACATGGCGGTATAGCTCAGTTGGCTAGAGCATACGGTTCATACCCGTAGTGTCACTAGTTCGAATCTAGTTACCGCTACCACCCTTAAAACCCGTGTATTTTACACGGGTTTTACACACGGGGGACAAAATTTAATATGGCTCCTTGGTCAAGTGGTTAAGACTCCGCCCTCTCACGGCGGCTACAGGGGTTCGAATCCCCTAGGAGTCACCAAAAAAAAGCACTTCATATGAAGTGCTTTTTTGATGAAATTTTTTGCAAACTTTGAAAGTTAAAACAAAATTATCTGTTGTTGATAAGCTTTGTAAGTTCAACGGGTTCAACGATTTTGTCGCCTTTGTAAACACGCATATTGCCTGATGCAATTTCGTCGATGAGTATAACCTCGCCGTTGTTGTAGCCAAATTCAAACTTGATATCCCAGAGGTCAAGACCGATTGACTTAAGGTCATCAGCAACAATCTTTGTTATTTTCAGAGTCTGTTCTTTCATGCTTTCAAACATTTCAGGTGTCATAACGCCAAGAGCAGCAAGACCTTCGCCGGTAACCAGCGGGTCGCCCTTTTCGTCATTCTTGAATGTGCACTCAACATAGCCACCTTCTAAAACAGTGCCATCCTCTATATATTCGCCGTATCTGCGGATAAAGCTGCCTGTTGCAACCAGACGGCAGATAACCTCAAGGCCGTGACCAAAAACTGTTGCAGGAAGAACTTCCATTGTTGCATCATCAATGTTTGCACTTACATAATGGGTTTTGATGCCTGCTTCTTTCAGTTTTTCAAAATAATAAACAGATGTCTGAAGGTTTGCTTTGCCAATACCCTCAATAGTAAGACCTACTGTATTCTCCCCCGGATCAAAAACGCCGTCCTTGCCGGTGCAGTCGTCTTTAAATTTAAGCAATACGTTGCCGTTCTCCAGTTCAAATACATCTTTGGTTTTTCCCTGATAAAGTTTTTTCATTTTCAAAACCCTTTCTTTTATCAAAATAATACAATATTCATTTTATCACAAAACTTTCTAAAATTATAGTGTTTTTTTGAAAAAAATATAAAAATTTTTAATTTTCTCAAACTCTTGCCAAAACCATGTTTTTGTGTTACAATTCTTTTGGTAAAATTTACGAACGAAGGTGACATATAATATGAAATTTTTAATCAGTTACGTAACCTCTGCGTTGTCGGGAATGACACTTCTTGACGGGATTATCCTTGCTTTGTCATTGTCGTCTACAGCATGTATTATTCTTACGTCATATATCAGGGGCATCAGATGGATATTGTTCCTACAGGCGATGGGAAATCTGACTATTGCGTTGGGATATCTTCTGGACAAGAGTTACAGTGGGGCAGTTTCTTGCCTGATAGGTGCAGCGACTGCTATTATAAGCGGCTTATATGATGCAAAGGGCCGCAGTGTGCCCGTGTTTATGATATGCATCTATGCGGTGGCTTTTATAGTGGCAAACCTTTTTGCGTTTACAGCGTGGTATTCCAGCATTGCCCTTGTGGCGTCTGTCGTTTATGTTTTAAGCGTTGTGCAGAAAAGCGGAAAGTTCTATCGTGTGTGGACTATTGTTAATCTGCTCCTTTGGGTTGCATACGACATTTTTGCTGCAGCGTACGGAAGTCTTACATCTCATACTATTATGATATTGTTTATTTTGTCAGGAATAATTCTTGATAAGATAAGGGATAAAAGAGAAATGGCATGATAGGCAATAATAAAAAACCGGCTGATATCAGCCGGTTTTTTATTGTTTTATACAATTCTTGAACGGTTGCCGCCGGCAATAAAACTTTCGATGTTTTTTGCAACTTCGTCGATGCACCGTTGTCTTGCGTCTATGGCGCCCCATGCCATATGGGGTGTGAATATTACGTTTTCTTTGTTAAGCAGTTGTTGGTAAGGGCTGTCCTTTTGCATTGGCTCAGTGGAATAAACATCAACTCCCAAAGCCCCTATTTTGTCGTTCAAAACGGCCTGACACACTGCTGCCTCGTCCATCACGTCACCCCTTGCCACGTTGATTAATATAGCATCTTTTTTCATCAGTGAAAGCCTGTCTTTGTTTATCAGGTGATAGGTTTCGGGCGTCAGGGGGGTATGGATGGTTATTATATCACTTTGCTTGCACAAAGTGTCTATATCTGTGCAACAAAATTCATCAACAGGGGTTCTTTTGTAAGCAAGAATGTTGCAACCCATTGCCTTGGCTATCCGTGCTACCTTTGTGCCAATATTGCCAAGACCTACAATGCCCCAGGTCATCCCTGAAATTTCGTGAAAAACAGGCTCAACCCGATTAAAAATTCCGCTGTCAGTATATTTGCCCGATTTCACATAGCGGTCAAAAATTCCCAGGTTTGTTGCCAGAGAAAATACCATGGAAATGGTCAGTTGGGCAACGCTGTCGGTAGAATATCCTGCCACGTTGCAAACAGCAATGTTGTGGGTGCGACAATATTCAATATCAATGTTGTCATATCCTGTGGCCGTAACGCAGATGAGTTTGAGGTTCTTGGCGTGAACTAAATTTTCCTTTTGCAGGTTTATTTTGTTGGCTATAACAATTTCTGCATTTGAAATTCTTTCATTTACGTGTTCCGGCATGGTGATATCATAAGTCTGGATTTCACCAAGGCGGTTTATTGAGTCAAAGGTCAGACCGCCGCCCAAAGTGGCGATGTCTAAGATAGAAATATTCATAGGATGAGGCTCCTTTGCTTATGTTGTT
>JAZRNA010000040.1:0-2299 GCA_045647945.1 Clostridia bacterium | reverse complement strand
ACACCTGCCGGCTTATAGACCGTATGGGCAAACGGGGCTCCGAATGGGACTACAAGGATATCAAACGGGTATACTCAATCTGCCTGATGACATTTACTTTTGAACAGCACCCCAAACTCAGACGGGATATCCAACTATATGACACAGAAAAACATAAAGTCTTCTCCGACAAATTGAACATCATACTTCTGCAGCTGCCGTGCCTGAGGGCAGAAAGCATGAAGGAATGCAGCGCCAACTACGAATTTTTGTTATATTTGCTCAGAGAAATGCAAAATGGTATGAAAACAGTAGAACAATTGAAGAAAGAGGTAGAGGAAACCCACCTTCCGCAGGCCACAAAAGAGCTGTTCTATAAGGTCTTGGACACCGCCGATGAAAGCACACTGTCCGAGATCCAACGAATTCGCTACGAAAGCGACCTCAAGAACTACATGGACACCATGAGTTGCATTGAATTCGCCGAAATCAAAGGCAAGACTGAAGGAAGAGCAGAGGAAAAGATAGGTATTGCCAGGACCATGAAAAATGATGGTGTGCATGTTCAAGTTATCTCAAAATACACCGGCCTCTCAATAGAAGAAATTGAGGCGTTATAAATTTTCCCGATAAAATAAATTTAGGCCATTCTCTTCACGGAATGGCCTTTTCGTTTGCAGGCGATTGCATATCCATCACATCCCGCCTCCCGGGCAGGAAAATGCCTGAAATCCTGCGCGGAGGGTGCCCTGGAGGCATTTGGGGCAGGAAAAGGCGGCAAAACCTGCGCGGAATTGGATACCTAAAATCTTCCGACAAATACTACAAAAAATGAGGGTGCCCAAAGGGTCTCCCTCATTTTTTTCAGTCTATCCGTCCTCCTTGCTTAAGTTTTATTTCATCCATTACCTGCCATACCAAGTATAACCGATTCAAACTCTTTAGGCAAAATTATATTTTCCACCTCAATGGCATCTGCAAACAGTGGAGCAATATCCTCAATTGCAAATCCGGCAATGCCGCAGCCAATCTTGGTAACAAAAAAAGTATATTCCCGATGATTTTTTGCAAATTCCACAAATTCATCTACATAGGGCTTGATTTTCTCGGGTCCGCCATGCATAGTAGGAATGGCATAAGATTGCCCCTGAAGGCCAACACCCTGGCCCCAGACAGCGCCAAATTTATTGAATGCTGCACGCGCCGCTCCACCGCCATGTGCACCGGCCAAGTTGCTTCCAAATACAAAAATCTCATTTTCCTTCAATTCAGCAATTATTTCAGGGGTATATCTTTTGCTCATAATATTATCTGTTATTAATTTTTCCAATTTATATTTTTCTAGTCAATAAACATACCGGAGGTTTCATTTAATAATTGAATGTCTATCCTTGCTCCTTATGCTTTGCATGCACCTGCGCCGTTGTTGGGGATTCATTCTGTCTGCCATATTGTAAAGGTATGTAATAATTGAGATATATTTTGTTGTAAAACTGCTACGCAAAACAAATTTTGCATCAAATAATGTCTTTTTTGTCGCAAAGTTGTTCTAGGCGCCACCTTCTGCATTAAAAAATGCTATTTTTGTTGCAGTGTTGCATTTGAGATTTGTAATAAGAGAAATCCAGTCATGAAAAGAATTGAAGTTGTTGCAGCTGTTATTATAAAAGATGGTAAAGTGTTTGCCACCCAGCGGGGGTATGGTGAATTTAAGGGCTGGTGGGAGTTCCCGGGTGGAAAAATTGAACCGGGAGAATGTGCTGAAGAGGCGTTGGTCCGTGAAATAAGGGAAGAACTTGCTGCTGATATTGAAGTTGGGGAGCTTCTTAAAACTGTAGAATGGGACTATCCAGCTTTTCATCTTACAATGCATTGTTTTATCAGCAAACTGATAACTGAAGATGTAAAATTGATGGAACATGAATCCTCGGCATGGCTATCTGAAGATACATTACATACAGTCAAGTGGTTGCCGGCAGATATTGAAGTCCTTGATGAAATCATAGGATATCTGAAATGAATATTAATTTGGCGACAAAACACTACGTTTTTGTCGCCAATTTGTATTCAGATGCTGTTTCTGCACCAAAAAATGCTTTTTTTGTCGCAAAGTCGCCCCCTGCACCCCTGGTTCCACTGGTACCCTCGCTACTCCAGCACCTGCAGTACCCTCGGTACCTCCGGCACCCGCAATTAAGCCCGTTTACGGGCTTTGATTGCCGCAACAACAATTGCTGCCAACAGGATTACAGGCTCTGCAAGCATGATTATTTGCAATACATCTTAAAAAATTTGGTAATGTTGCCAAAAACAGTTGGTG
>JAZRNA010000039.1:0-4784 GCA_045647945.1 Clostridia bacterium | reverse complement strand
AATAAGAATTTAGTATTGACAATTTGGAAGGACTGCTATATAATGGCATATGTAGCGTATTTGCTTTAAAACAAAACACAAGATATTGTGTTTTGTTAAAAAATAAAAAATGCTTATGCAACTTGGACTTGGAGGGATTTTATGAAGATTGGCGGACTTATGAAGCTTACACTTCTGGATTTCCCCGGGAAGATTGCGTGCACGGTGTTTTTGGAGGGTTGCAACTTCAGGTGTCCTTTTTGCCACAACGCTGACATGGTAAAGGGTGTATCGCCGGATGAGATGACAGAAGAGGAGTTTTTCAAATTTCTCGCCAAGCGTCAGGGACTTCTTGACGGGGTTTGTGTTTCGGGAGGCGAGCCTCTTGTGAGTGATGATGTCATCCCTTTTATCCAAAAAATAAAGGATATGGGATACAGTGTAAAGATTGACACAAATGGCAGTTTCCCTGAAAGGCTGAAAAAAATTGCAGAGATGGGTCTTTGTGACTATATAGCAATGGACATAAAGAATTCACCGGAGAAGTACAGCATTACCGCAGGGAACAAACATATATCCTTTGAAAGTGTAAGGGAAAGCATAGAATTTATAAAGAATTCAGGCATTCCCCATGAATTCAGGACTACGGTGGTGAAAGACTTCCATACTCCAGACGATATGGCTGAAATAGGCAAAATTGTGGGAGAAAACGAGAAGTATTTCATTCAGCCTTTCAAGGACGGAGAATTTGTACTTGTTGGGGGCCTTGAGGAGTTTGAAACCCATGAGGTTGAAGAGTTGCTGAAATCGGCAAGGGAGTTTGCTCCTCTTTCAAAAATCAGGGGCGGGGATACCCAGACAAAAGAGTAGAATATGAAGCGAGAGCTTTTTTACATAACAAAAAATTTTTAGGGGGTAGAATTATGTATAAGGTAAAGAAAAGAGATAATACCGTTGTTGAGTTTGAATTATCCAAGATAAGCGATGCTATAACTCAGGCGTTTGAAGCAGAAAACAGACAGTATAATCAGAATATAATCGACTTTCTTGCGCTGAAAGTTACTGCTGATTTTGAACCAAAGGTAAAGGACGATGCGGTTTTTGTGGAAGACATTCAGGACAGCGTTGAGTCTGTGCTTGTTCAGGCAGGATATGCGGATGTTGCAAAGGCATACATCCTCTACAGAAAATTGCATGAAAAAATGCGTAACATGCAGTCCACAATTCTCAACTATCAGGAGGTTGTTGACAATTATCTCAAGATTAATGACTGGCGTGTTAAGGAGAATTCAACCGTTACCTATTCTGTAGGAGGTCTTATTCTCTCTAACTCAGGTGCTATAACTGCAAACTACTGGCTTAGTGAGATTTATGACGAGGAGATTGCAAATGCTCACCGCCGTGCTGATATTCATATTCATGACCTTTCAATGCTTACAGGTTACTGTGCAGGATGGTCACTTAAACAGCTTATTCAGGAGGGCCTTGGCGGCGTTGAGGGAAAGATTACATCTTCACCGGCAAGCCACCTTGCAACACTTTGTAACCAGATGGTCAACTTCCTTGGTATAATGCAGAATGAATGGGCTGGTGCTCAGGCGTTCAGTTCATTTGACACATATCTTGCACCTTTTGTTAAGGTGGACAATCTGAGCTATGACCAGGTTAAGAAGTGCATTGAATCATTTATTTATGGGGTAAACACTCCGTCACGTTGGGGAACACAGGCACCTTTTTCAAACATAACTCTTGACTGGACTGTTCCTGCGGACCTTGCTGAACTTCCTGCAATTGTTGGCGGTAAGGAAATGGACTTCAAGTATAAGGATTGTAAGAAAGAGATGGATATGGTCAACCGTGCATTCATCGAAATCATGATTGAGGGCGATGCAAACGGTCGTGGATTCCAGTATCCAATCCCAACATATTCAATCACAAAGGATTTTGACTGGTCAGAGACAGAGAACAACAAGCTTCTCTTTGAAATGACTTCAAAATACGGAACACCTTACTTCTCAAACTATATCAACAGCGATATGGAACCCAGCGATATCCGCAGTATGTGCTGTAGACTGCGTCTTGACCTCCGTGAACTGAGAAAGAAATCAGGTGGTTTCTTCGGTAGCGGTGAAAGCACAGGTTCTGTGGGTGTTGTTACCATCAATATGCCCAGAATTGCACACCTTGCAACTGACGAAGAGGACTTCTTCAAGAGACTCAACAAGCTCATGGATATATCTGCACGTTCACTCAGTGTTAAACGCGGAGTTATCACAAAACTTCTCAATGAGGGACTTTATCCCTATACAAAGAGATACCTTGGAACATTCAACAACCACTTCTCAACCATTGGTCTTATCGGTATGAACGAAGTTGGTCTCAATGCAAAATGGCTGGGCAAGGATATGACAGACAAGGATACTCAGGAATTCACAAAGAAAGTTCTCAACCATATGCGTGAAAGACTTTCTGACTATCAGGAAAAATACGGTGACCTCTACAACCTGGAAGCTACACCTGCTGAGTCCACAACATACCGCTTTGCAAAGCATGACGTGAAGAGATATCCCGAAATCATTACAGCAGCAAAGGAAGGCGAAACACCTTACTATACAAACAGTTCACACCTTCCTGTTGGATTTACATCTGATATCTTTGATGCTCTTGACATTCAGGACGAGCTCCAGACGCTTTATACATCAGGAACTGTGTTCCATGCATTCATCGGCGAAAAGTTGCCCGACTGGAAAGCGGCTGCAAACCTGGTAAGAAAGATTGCTGAAAATTATCAGTTGCCATATTACACCTTGTCGCCAACATATTCGGTATGTAAGGACCATGGTTATCTCATAGGCGAGCAGAACAAGTGTCCTATCTGTGGAGGCAAAACAGAGGTTTACAGCAGAATCACAGGTTACTACCGTCCTGTAGGCAACTGGAATGACGGCAAATCTCAGGAATACAAAGACAGAAAGCTCTATGACATAGAGAATTCTGTGTTAAAAAAAAAGAGTGTAGCTGTTGATGCTGTGCAGACTGAGGCATGTAGCTGTGAATGTGGCGGGGAAGAAAAAATAATGCTTTTCACCACCAAGACATGTCCCAATTGCGTTGCTGCAAAGTCTGTATTGGATAAGAGCGGAATTGGTTATACTGTAATTGATGCTGAAGAAAGTATAGAACTGACAGAGGGCTACGGTGTACGTCAGGCACCTACGCTGATTGTGGCAAAGGGCAATGCCTTTGACAGATTTGCAGGAGTTTCTGAAATCAGAAAGTACATTGACAGCACAAAATAAAAGCTATATACGGGAAACGGTGCGTGGCACCGTTTCCTTGTTGCATAGAGAGGGATTGAAAATATGTTGTATGATATTGTTATAATCGGCGGCGGCCCTGCGGGACTTACTGCCGCACTTTATGCCCTGAGGGCAGAAAAGTCAGTGGTTGTTATTGAAAAATTGGGTCTTGGGGGACAGATTGCCCTGTCAAGTGAAGTGGAAAACTTCCCCGGCACACCTAAAATGAGCGGAGCGGAGTTTGCCGCCAATCTTGCATCTCAGGTGGAATCCCTGGGCGGTCGCATTGAGTATGAGGAAGTTGTTGAGATTGTTGATGGCGAGATTAAAACTGTTGTCACAGACCTTGACAAGTATGAGGGCAGAAGTGTCATCATTGCTACAGGGGTGATGAACCGCCGCCTTGGTGCAGAGGGCGAGGCGGAACTTATAGGCAAGGGTATTTCCTTCTGTGCGGTGTGTGATGGCTCATTTTACAAGAAGAAGACCGTTGCGGTTATCGGCGGAGGCAATACGGCAGTTGAAGATGCTATTTACCTTTCAGACATTGCAGAAAAGGTGTATATCGTCCACAGACGTGATGAATTCCGTGCGGAGAATCGTCTGGTGAGAGCTTTAAAGCAAAGGGAAAATGTTGAACTGGTTCTTGACTCAACGGTGGAAAGATTTATTGACAACGGTGGACTAAAGGGCATCGAGGTTGTAAATGTAAAGAACGGCGAAAAGAGGACTATTGAGATTGACGGGGCATTTGTGGCTGTTGGGCAGACCCCCCAATGTCAGATTTTTGATGGTCTGATAACCTTGAATGACGGAGGATATATTGTGGCAGGAGAGAACTGCCGAACCAACGTGGATGGAATTTTTGTGGCAGGTGACTGCAGAAACAAAAGTGTCCGCCAGCTTACCACCGCCTGCAGTGACGGTAGCATAGCCGCGCTTGCTGCCTGTGAATATATTGGTGGCTAAGGCAAGTAAATAAAAAAGTCCCCCATGTGTTGAGTGGGGGACTTTTTTCATATAAACAGAAGCCTCCCTTGACTGAAGAGAGGCTTTTTGGATTTGTTATAACAGGTTTATCTGGGAGGCGATGCCCTGCATCTCTGAATCGGTGGCGGCGATTACGTCGGCACATTTTTTCAGTCGTGCGGCAATTTCTTCAGATTCAGGGATGTCCTTTTTGTATTTTACATGATGTTCCAGGCTCGCCCAGAAGTCCATAGCCATGGTACGAATCTGTACCTCAACCTTTACGTTTTGCTTTTTGTCCGAAAAGAACACAGGGATTTCAATAATCATATGATAACTGCGATAGCCGTTGGGTTTGGGATTCTTTATGTAATCTTTTACGGCAATCAATTTGATATCGTCCTGACGGGTCAGCATATCTGATATGGTATAGATGTCCACAATAAATGAGCATATCACCCTGACCCCTGCCTCGTCATTGAGGTGGTTGGATACATCCTCGAGGGTGATGGAGTGGTTGTTGCGTATCAGCTTTTC
>JAZRNA010000038.1:0-9140 GCA_045647945.1 Clostridia bacterium | reverse complement strand
AGATGTCAACAATGTTTATGACATTGTGTTTGTAAACAATTTTACAAACCTTGTTGTTGAGACAGTTTCGTCAGCTACAGGCAGAGTAACAGACAAATACAACAATGGTTCGTTGCTCCTTGACCCCGAAAACACAGAAATAGGCTTTGTTTTGTGGAGAGATGGTCAGAGAATTCAGCCAAGTGATTTGGTTGAGTGGAATGTAATTTCTTATACAGTGAGCCAGGATAAGCAGCTCATAAAAGGTTATGTTTCAACAGAAAGCGTTCTTGGACGTGTAACACAGACAACAACTGAAGGATTTAGAATCAACGATTCAGAGCAGATTTATAAAAAGGCAGCAAATTATCCAAATGAAATCAGTTTGAGAGACGAGGGCAGATTCTATCTTGATATCGAAGGCAATGTGGCAGCAGTTGATACAACGGCGTCAACAACAGGCACAGCTATTCGCGGAACTTACGGATATATGGTAGGTGCTGCAATAACAGGAACAATTGACAAGACACTTCAGTTCAAGATATTCACTTCAGCAGGTGATACAACAGTGTTTGATGCTGCAACAAAAATCCGTGTGAATGACACTTATGGCCTCAATGCCGAGTCAGCACTTGCGAGTCTTGGCAAAGACGGTGTGGTAACACCTCAGCTTGTGACCTATGAGACAAATGCACAGGGCCTCTTGACAGGCATTGATTTGGCAGTTGACAAAACCGAGACAGGTGCAGTGAATAAGGGTGTATTCACCAAGAATATAGCGGCTGCTGACCAGGTTTACAAGAGTGCATCGGGTATGCTTGGAAACGTAAAAGTGACAGAAAACACTATTGTGTTTGATATTCCTGCAGAGGCAGGCACAGACACAACCAGATATGCTGTAAGAACAAGCAATATGTTCTCAAACAACACACCTTATGACATCATAGTTTATGACCTTCAGGAGGACTTCTCTGCAAGGGCAATAATCGTAACAAGCACAACGGGAATTACAGAAGCAAAATCACCTATAGTTCTGGTTGACGAAATTGCATCTGCACAGAATGAGGATTATGATGCAGTAGATGTGGTTTATGGTATTGAAAACGGTCAGAGAGTACAGCTTATGTCAGCGGACAAGAATGTATTTGTGAAAGGCGACGGAAAGGCTCTCGAACAGGGTGATATATTCCAGTACAGCACAAATGCAAAGGGAGATGTTGACCAGATTACACTGCTCTTTGACACAGCTGCTATGACAACAGAGTTCACCAAAGATATAGGAACCGACCTGACAACTGTTTACGGCAGAGTTACAAAGAAATTTGCTGACTCTGTAAACGTAAGTGTAAACGGTACAGTAAGAAACTACTCTACAGAGGGTGCTTTGGTTTATGAATATAATTCACAGAGAAAGACAGGAAATGTGGCAGTTGTAACTTCAGGAGATATCGAAGTGTTTGAAGAAGGCAACGAAGTAAGACTGTTTATAAAGATTTATGAAGATGAGGTTTCTGAAATGGTTATCGTAAGATAAGATTTTCGGAAAATTGAAAAACTCCGCCGTAATTACGGCGGAGTTTATACTTACAAATAAACAGGTTGAAGCAAGTGACGGATTTTTTTGCATAAAAAAAGTCGGAACAAGCGTAACTTGTTCCGACGTGGAGCGGAAGACGAGATTCGAACTCGCGACGTTCACCTTGGCAAGGTGACGCTCTACCACTGAGCCACTCCCGCAAATATATCATGGTACTCTGACCACAAGTGATATTCTAGCATATCAGAGATGGTTTGTCAATACCTGATAATAAAAAATTTTTTAAAGATTTGCCTTGAGAACCTCATCAAAATCCTTGTATAAATAGAGAGAGCCGCAAAGAATGACAGGTTTCTTCAAAGAAAGAGCTTCTTTAAAGGCTCGTTTCAGTTCTTTATATGGTGTGGCGTTGATGCCAAGGCCTGTAGCTGTTTTGCAGATGAGCTTGGTTTCTGCAGCTCGCGGGTTGTTTTTCACCTTTACAGCGAAAATGCGGGAATTGGCAAGCAGGCCTGAATTTTTTAAAATTTCAAGTTCGCCAGCAATATCCTTGTCACCCATAAACGCCATTATAAATGTGCCGCCAGCCCATTTGGAAAAGTAATGATTAAGGCTTTGGGACAGAGCAAGCATGCCATTCTTATTGTGTGCACCATCATATATTACCGGAGGATTCTGCCTGATCATTTCAAATCTTCCTGGGTTTTTTGCCTTTGCTATTCCGCTTTTTATGTGTTTTGTGTTTATACTCAAAGCCAGGGCAGTTTCAATTGCCAAAGCTGCATTGTCAGGCTGATAAATACCTGAAATACCGCACTTTATGTTGGAGAAAACTGTTCCGTCTGATGCTGTGTAATCAAAAATTTCACAAAAATCCTCAAAGGATTTGAGTTTGGGGGTATTTGCAAAAATTAAGTTGTGATTTTTTTCGGCACAGGTTTGAGCTAAAACTTCAGCTGCTTTGGGGTTTTGGTTGGCGGATACAGTAATTCCTCGCTTATTGTTTTGTGGTTTTTTGATTATTCCTGCCTTTTCGGTGGCAATTTTCTCGATATTGTCGCCCAGATATTCCACATGGTCGATATCAATAGTGGTAATAACTGTAGCAACGGGGCAGGGGATGATGTTTGTGGCATCACGTGTTCCGCCAAGACCCGTTTCAAGAACAACCATATCGCATTTTTGTTCCTTGAAATAACAAAATGCGGCGGCTGTCCATATTTCAAACTGGGTTGGCAGTTCACCGAGTTCCGATTTTACTTTGTTTGCGGCGGTTTCTACTGTTTTTAAAATACGATTTATATCCTTTTCGGAAATCAGTTGTCCGTCGATTGAGATACGTTCGCAGACGGATACAAGGTTTGGGGAAGTATAACGACCTGTTTTGTATCCCGCATCTGTAAATATATTTTGCAAAAAATTGCAAACAGAGCCTTTTCCGTTGGTGCCTGCAATGTGTATAAATTTCAGTTCGTTTTGGGGATTGTCCAGATGTTTCATCAGACATCTGATACCCTCAAGCTGCAGACGAGCAATTGCTTGAAAGCTGTTTGCAAATTTTTTAAAATCATTACTCATGATGGTGTTCTCCAATTCTGTTAAATTATTTAAAGCGTCTTAACCTCTCGATATACCCACGGCAGGTCAACAATACTGCTGTGTGAAGGATTGGTTTTATGATACCTGCCAAAATCCTTGTGCCAAAAGCGACAGTAAATGACGGATACCAGCCAAGCCACAGAGAAAACAGAGCAGTGGTAAGGAACATATCTAACAAAAACTGTATCCCAACACACAGAATTGTGCGGACTATATATGATTTTTTTGAAAGATTTGGTTTGAAGAAGAAAAGCCCATACACAAATCCGGACAAAAATTCAATAAGGGTTATCTGGGGGATAATGGGTCCGGAGGGAGCAAGAAGACAGTTGAGCAAATCCCCTGTTGCCGCAACAAGACCTGAAAAGATTGGTCCATACATTGCACCTGTTATAAACACGGATATAAACTTGAGGGGGATTTTCACCACTGTGCCAATCCTGAATGTGCAAAAGATTGATAGGAGAGCAGTGATTGCAACAAGCAATCCCAACATGCATATATCTTTGACCGATAAATGCGGAAAAAGTTTTTTCATAAAAAAATCACCCTTTCTGTAGAATAGCCACAAAAAGGGTAATTTAAAGCTTACGGATTTTGCAGCAACGGAATGCGGAAACAACACCGCAAGCAAACATGCTTTTCGTAAAGGTGGCAACTTCCCGTCCACCTTTCACTTAACGCGTTGAATCCTACTTTGCTAAAAAATTGATTAAATCAATTATCTGAGCTGGTTTCTGTTGTCTTTGACAATGTTGATGCACTGTTCAAGGTCACGGATTGTCTTAAGAACAACAGTCTCAACATTCTCCAGCAGATAATCTGCATACTGATAAGAAGAATTTTTTGCTGCCTGTGCCTCAGCATTTGCGCTGTCTGTGATTTCAGCAGCAGCAGCCATTGCCTTCTTTGTGATTTCGTTTTCATTAATCATGGCAATAAGCTTGTCGTTTGCCACTTTGATGATTTCGTCTGCCTCTTTGTTGGCATCGCTTATGATATTCTGGCGTTCAGCCTTTATCCATTTTGCCTGTTCAAGGTCTGTGGGCAGCTTGAGGCGGATTTCCTGAATGATTTCAAGAAGTTCTTCCTTGTCAAGCATGCAACGACCAGTAAAGGGCACTGCAACACCTTTATCAATAATATCCTCTAATTCTGTTAATAATTCCAAAGCGTCCATATCCATAGCTGGAAACCTCCTTAATTTAATGCGGCTTAATATCCGAAACGGCGTTTTATTTGAGGAACAAGTTCTTTGGGAACAAGTGCATCAAGGTCACCGTTGTATTTTGCAACTTCTTTTACTATACTGGAACTCAAAAACATAAATTCTGAGCTGCAGGGGATGAAAACAGTTTCTATCCTGTCATAAAGGGCATGGTTTGTAAGTGCCATCTGGAATTCATATTCAAAGTCAGACACTGCACGGAGACCCTTGATTATAACAGAATAATTGTTTTCTTTCATAAACTCCGCAAGCAAACCCGAGAATGAAACAACCTCAACATTGGGTATATGCCTGGTGGATTTTTTAAGCATTTCAACTCTCTCGTCAAGAGTGAAAATGGGATGCTTTTTTTCGTTGATAAGAACTGCAACAACCACCTTTTCAAAAAGCTGTGATGCACGGGCGATGATGTCAAGGTGTCCGTTGGTGCATGGGTCAAAACTTCCGGGATAAACTGCAACCTGCATATCTTGTCCTCCCTAGTGTGCTGCGCGCAATACAAAGACGGTTGTCTTTCCGTATTTCGCACGTTTGATAATGTCAAAAAAATTGTTTTCGGGTTCTTCACCCATATATTCGCTTTCTGCAACGATAATCCCGTTTTCAGAAAGCAGATTGTTCTCTGCAATTTTTGCCACAGATTTGTTCAAAAGCCCCGTATTATACGGCGGGTCTAGAAAAATTATGTCAAACTTGCAGCTTGTCCTGCCCAGATATGTAAGGGCGTCGCTGCAAATTATCTCTGCTCGGTCAGAAACCCTTGTCAAAGCAATGTTTTGTTTTGTCACATCAAGGGCCATTTTTTGGTTTTCAACAAAAACTCCATGAGAAGACCCGCGACTGAGAGCCTCAATCCCCAGAGCACCGCTGCCCGAAAACAAATCCAAAACCATGGCTGCGGGCAGGTAAGGGGAGATAATGTTGAAAATAGATTCCTTGACCCTGTCTGTGGTGGGTCGGGTGTCAAGCCCCGGAGGTGCAATCAATTTCCGGCCCCTTGCTGAACCTGAAATAACACGCACACTCTCACCCCATTATTAAAAAGTATATACTTATATTGTACATAAATTGCGAAGTTTGTCAAGGTTTTTGTAAAAAAAAGGGCAAAAGACAGCACGTCCTTTGCTCAAAAAATAAAAGCCCCACATATGCCGTATAAGGGTTAAGGTAAAAACCTGCATGGCAGGTGGGATAAATCCCGGCTACATTACAAGTCCACTGGCCGCAAATAAATTTGTGGGAGGCATGTGCGCCGCATCCGGAGAGAAAATCCCTTTAAAAAAGTGTTGGTTTTACATTAAGCCACATCTACGAACATCGCAGGGATATATTTGTATATTATGCAAATCACCGTCCAATGGTGTCCTTTGCAAAACATATACTATCACACTTAAGCCATAATTTCAATAGGAAATTTATGTTTTTTGTAAGAAATTAAGATTTGGAAAAAAATTAGTCTTTTCAAAACAGACAAAATGATGTATAATTAGACAAAACACGATTTTTTGATTTGAATGGTATAGATTTCACGAGCATAAGATTTAGGTACGGGGGTGGAACTGATGCGGATTGAACGGGTAAATGAAAATATGATAAAAATACTGGTTGATGCCAGTGATATAAGAACATGGAATGTTGATATCAAAAATTTTACAGACAATACTCCTGAGGCGCAGGAACTTTTTCGGTTTGCGCTTAAAAGAGCGGAACAGGATGTGGATTTTTGTGTAGGCGAGGCACAGCTTCTGGTGGAGGCCCGTCCTGCAAATGACAATGGCTTTGTAATGATAATCAGCAAGCTGGAGTCCGAGGCGGATATAGCAACGGCACTCCTCAGGACAGGCAAAAGGGTAAAGTCTGCAGAGTTTAAGATAAAGCGTCGCAGCAGGTCGGTGTCTTTGCTGAGGATTTTTAAGTTTGAGGATTTTGAGAGTTTATGCAGCGGTGTCCGTGAAGTTTATGAAACCTATATCGGCGAAAGTAGGCTGATAAAGTATCAAGGAGAGTTTTATCTTGAATTGGTGCCAAGAGACTCATTTGGGCTGTTTGAACTGGAAAACATCATGTCAGAATTTGCAGAAAAGGTGAGGAATCCTGTGGTTGTTCAGGGGGTTCTCAATGAACACGGACTTGTGATGATTAAGGGCGATGCGGTGTCATTGATAGCAGACAACTTTGCAGAATAATTAAAATGGATTGTTTAATATGAGAATATGCGGAAAACTGGTGTTTTCTGCATATTTTTTTGTTTTGATAATATATAAGTTATAAGACGTAAAATTCTATCTTAAAATCAGGGAGGTTGTGCAGGTATGGAGGAAAGGTACAAAGATGAAAAACTTCATAAACTTGTGATGACAGGCCGCGAAAAAATTGTTGTTTCGGGGGTTGAGGATGTGGATAGCTTTGATGATGACAAAGTGATTGCGTATACAACAGAGGGAGTCATGACGGTGAAAGGCGCGGAATTCAGAATAAACCGCCTCAATGTTGAGGCTGGTGAACTGGAGATTGAGGGCGAGATTGACAGCATCGAATATGCTGATGGACATAAAAGTGACAAGGGCGGTTTTTTGGGAAAAATATTCAGATAGGGTGACGGATAATGTATACTACTGTATCAATGGAGGCGGTTTTTTTTGCAGCAAGCGTGGCGGCGGGGATTATTATGGCATTTCTCTATGATTTGATTCGTATAAGCCGCAAGGTTGCGGGACTTTGCGATGCGGTGGTTAATCTTCAGGATATAATATTTTTCATTGCTGCAGCGTGCATATTGTTTTATGTTGCGTATCTTAAAAACAGCGGAGAAATAAGATGGCAGGGCGTTATAGGCTGTGGTGTAGGCATAGGTGCCTATGTGATTGTAGTCAAGAATAGACTTTTGAATGTAAGTACAGTGGTGATAAAATGGTTGATCAATATAATAGAAAGGGTTATAAAGATTATCTTGTTCCCTCTGAAATTGATATTCAAAATCTTTAAAAAGCCAATAAGTGTTATTGCGTGGTATACGGGCAGTGGAGCAAGGCGGATGGGACGACTTGCAAAACGCAGCAGAGAACGCTTTGAAATAAGGCTTAAAAGTGCAATTTTTTGTATGAGAAAAAAGTAGCTGGAGTATTGACAAAGGGCTGTGGTTGATATATAATTAGCATAATAGTAGAATGATTTAAGGTGGGGTGGCTTGTGCAAAAAAAAGCACATAACGGAAAAAAGAAGAGTATGTCCGCCAAAACCTTGGTTAAACTGGGGTTGTTGCTTTTTGTATGCATATATGTGGCTTGTATATTTATTAAACAGCAAATAAGCCTTTCCCAATGTGCTGATGTGTCCGAGGAATATGAACAAAAGATTGCTGAGGCAAAGCTTGAACAGCAAAAGCTGGAAGATGAGCTCAGCAAGGCGGGCAGCGATGAGTATATTGAACGCACAGCCAGAGAAAAACTGGGACTTGTTAAGGCAAATGAGCGGGTGTTTATTGATATAACCCAGGAATAAAAATTTGAGAAAATGCGGGAAGTTTTCGTTCCGCTTATACATAAGATTTTGTATTTACAGTAGTTGAGGAGGATTTTTGTTGGCTACACAGATTGAAGAAGGAAGTATACTTCGCGGAAAGATTACAGGACTTGCTCCCTTTGGTGCATTTGTTGAACTTGAGGGTGGAAAGACAGGACTTGTTCATATATCAGAGGTTTCCAATGAATATGTGGACGATATAAGCAAACATCTTTCTGCGGGGCAGAGTGTTAAGGTTAAGGTCGTTTCGGTTGACGAGCAGGGCAAGATAAGTCTGTCAATCAAAAAAGCGACTGAGGAAAAAACCAAGAAGAAAAATGCTGAAAAGGCTAAGAAAAGCGGTGGCGGTCTCAAGGGTGCCCCTGAAGTTTTTGAGTTTTCGCACAAGAGAAAAGAACAGGAAGAAATGTCTTTTGAAGACAAGCTGCTTAAATTCAAACAGGACAGCGAAGAAAAGATTCAGGACTTAAAAAGAAATACTGAGGGCAAACGTAACGGCGGTTATAAGAGAGCATATTGAGTCTGCTAACGGAACTTTTTTAAGTTCCGTTGCTGTTTTTTTGAGAGGAGTGGCATAATATGAATGAATGGACGGCTTTGTGGCTTATTGCCGCAGTGGTTCTGGGTGTTGTGGAGGCGTCAACGGCAAACCTGATTACAATATGGTTTGCGGTGTCTGCACTTGTGACTGCGGTATTTGCAACTTTGGGTGCAGGAGTAGGAGGACAGATGACAGTTTTTGTTGTGCTGTCGGTGATACTTGTGGCAGCAACCAGACCATTGGCAAAGCGGTTTATAACAAAAAAAGCTGTTGCAACCAATGCGGACAGAATTATCTCTGCTGAAGGTATTGTTATTCGCAGGATAGACCCTGTGGAAAATGTGGGACAAGTTAAGGTTATGGGACAAGTCTGGTCTGCAAAATCCCAAAATGGCGAAAGCATAGAAGAAGGGACCTCTGTTGTGGTTCAGGCTTTGGAGGGCGTCAAGGTTGTTGTGGCAGCTAAAATTTAATTAAAGGAGTTTTGAGTTTATGGAATTTATTTTGATTATTCTTGCGATTTTGGTAGTAGTTGTGATTGCAAACATCAAGGTTGTGCCTCAGGCTCATGCATATGTAATTGAACGTCTGGGCGCGTACAGCGGCACTTGGAGTGTTGGACTGCATGTGAAGATTCCCTTCATCGACAGGGTGGCAAAGCGCGTTACTTTGAAAGAGCAGGTTGTTGATTTTGCACCGCAACCGGTTATTACAAAGGACAACGTTACCATGCA
>JAZRNA010000037.1:0-4671 GCA_045647945.1 Clostridia bacterium | reverse complement strand
TTTTTCAATTATCTTTTCAACCTTTTTATTGCTTTCTACGGTAGACTTAAGGTCAGCAATTTCGTCCGCAAGTTCCTTAATCTCAGCTGTACGCTTTAAAATATATTCTTTGTTCAAATTTCTCAATTTGATTTCTGCAACAAACTCCGCCTGAATCTGGTCAATCCCAAACCCTGACATAAGATTGGGAACAACCATAGCATCTTCTTCTGTTTCCCTTACGATTTTTATCGCCTTGTCTATATCAAGAAGAATCTTCTCAAGGCCCTCTAAAAGATGTAGTTTATCACTCTTTTTGCCTATATCAAATCTGATTCCACGTTTTATGCAGTTCTTTCTGAATCTGAGCCACTCACAAATTATATCAGTTACGCCCAAAACCATGGGAGACCCCTCAACAAGAATGTTGAAATTGCAGCCAAAGCTGTCCTGCAGCGGTGTCATTTTGAAAAGTTTTGCCATCAATTTGTCCGGGTCTGTGCCTTTTTTAACATCTATTGTAATCTTAAGACCGTTCAAGTCCGTCTCGTCGCGTATATCCGAAATTTCTTTAAGTTTGCCCGCCTTTATAAGTTCGATTATCTTTTCGATAATCGCCTCCACTGTGGTTGTATAAGGAATTTCTTTTATATCAATGCAATGAGCCTTTTTGTCATATTCATACTTGGCACGGATTTTAAAAGACCCCCTGCCTGTCTGATATATCTCACGCATTACTTCCTCATCATACAGAATTTCCCCTCCCGTGGAAAAATCAGGAGCTTTCAGTATGTCAATGATATCACTTTCAGGGTCTTTCATAAGCTGAATGGTAGCCTCACAGATTTCCGAAAGGTTGAAACTGCAGATGTTTGACGCCATACCAACGGCAATACCTTGATTGGGATTGACCAGAATATTAGGAAAGCTGACCGGCAACAATGTAGGCTCTTTCAGTGTACCGTCATAGTTATCAACCAAATCAACTGTTTCTTTATCTATATCGCCAAAAACTTCGGTGCATATTTTTGACAGTTTGACCTCTGTATAACGTGCAGCAGCATAGGCCATATCCCTTGAATACTGACGGCCAAAGTTGCCCTTTGAGTCTACAAGAGGGTGCAAAAGTGCCTGATGCCCCTCAGTAAGACGAACCATTGTCTCATAAATTGCAGCGTCACCATGAGGATTCAACTTCATTGTCTGACCCACAACATTTGCCGACTTTGTTCTGCCACCATTAATCAATCCCATTTTATACATGGTATAAAGCAATTTTCTGTGTGATGGTTTGAATCCGTCTATTTCAGGGATTGCTCTGGAAATGATAACACTCATGGCATAGGGCATATAATTGTTCTGCAGAGTATCCGTTATATTTTGATAATCAATAACCGGATTTTTTGCCATATTTCTTTTCCTCCTACATTACATCAGTCAGGTCAATATATTTGTGACCATTTTCCGCTATGTGTTCCTTTCTGCCGGCCAGGTTGTCCCCCAACAAAAGTTCAAACACCTCGCGGGTCTTGTCAACATCCTCGGGCATAACCTTGATAAGCCGTCTGGTCTCAGGGTTCATTGTTGTCTCCCACATCATCTCCGGTTGGTTTTCACCAAGACCTTTGCTTCGTTGAATTGTGTGTTTCTGACCCTCCAGCTTACTGAGAATATCCGTCTTTTCTTTCTCGTCAAATGCGAAATAAGTCTTATTTTTTGCGGTTATTTCGTAGAGCGGAGACTCCGCAATATAAACATACCCTTTTTCAATAAGTGTTGGTGTAAGACGATACAGCATGGTAAGAACCAACGTGCGTATCTGGAAACCGTCTACATCGGCATCTGTACAGATTATAATCTTGTTCCAACGCAAATTATCAATGTCAAAGGAACTGAGTTCCTTGTTTTGTTTGGCATTTATCTCCACACCGCAACCCAGAACCTTGAGCAAATCAACAATAATATCGCTTTTGAAAATCCTGTCATAATCTGCCTTCAAGCAGTTCAGAATCTTTCCCCTGATTGCCATAATTGCCTGGAATTCGCTGTCTCTGCCAAGTTTACATGAGCCAAGAGCAGAATCCCCCTCCACAATATAAACCTCTCGCTTTGCGATATCCTTGCTCCGGCAGTCAACAAATTTTTTAACACGATTAACCGCATCCATCTTTCCGTCCAGTTTCTTTTTGAGACTGGTTCTGGTTCTTTCGGCTGTTTCACGACTACGCTTGTTCACAAGCACTTGCTCCGCAATCTTTTCCGCATCCATTTTGTTCTCTATAAAATAGACATCAAGCTGTTCCCTCAAAAACTCCGTCATGGACTCCTGAATGAACTTGTTTGTGATCGCCTTTTTGGTCTGGTTTTCATAGCTCGTCATTGTAGAGAATGAATTGCTTATAAGACAAAGGCTGTCCTGTACGTCTGCAAAAAGGATTTTTGACTCATTTTTTGTGTATTTTCCGTTAGCTTTCAGGTACTTGTCTATGGCATAAACAAAGGCATTTCTTACAGCTTTGTCAGGTGAACCTCCGTATTCAAGAAAACTGGAATTGTGATAATATTCAATGACATTCACATCATTATTAAAACAAAAAGCAAAGCTCATCTTCACCTTATAATCTTCCTTGTCCTCACGGTCCCTGCCACGGCGTTCCGCCTCGATGTAATAAGGTGCAGTTTTTTCCTTGCCGTCCGAAAGTTCTTTGAGATAATCTATTATTCCATTATCATAATAAAACTCATATTCCTCAAATTTGCCCGGAGCAGTTTCATTAAAGAGCTGAAATTTAACACCCGAATTCACAACAGCTTGTTTTTTCAAAACATCGCAATAGTACTCAAGAGATATATTAACATCGGTAAACACCTCGGTATCAGGTTTCCACCGTATTTTTGTGCCTGTGTGGCGGTGTTTGAAAGGCGTCTTTGTAAGACCTCCTATATTCTCACCTTTTTCAAAGTGGAGTTCAAACTTGTGTCCGTCACGAAGGACCTCCACATCCATATATTCTGAGCTGTACTGAGTAGCACATGTACCAAGTCCGTTGAGGCCCAGACTGAATTCATAGTTTTCGCCGGAATTATTCTTGTACTTACCCCCTGCATACATCTCACAGAAGACAAGCTCCCAGTTATATCTGTTTTCACGTTGGTTAAAATCAACAGGTATACCTCTTCCCTGGTCCTCAACCTCAACCGACATATCAAGAAACCTGCGAACAATAATCAGTTTGCCATATCCCTCACGCGCCTCATCAATAGAGTTGGAGAGTATTTCAAAAATAGAATGCTGGCAACCCTCTATGCCGTCCGAACCGAAAATAACCGCCGGACGTTTTCTTACTCTGTCAGCCCCTTTGAGTGCTACAATACTGTCATCATTATAACTCTTTGCACACACTTCTCAATACCTCCAAACCAGTAATTACTAGATATAGTAAATTTATTATCATTTTTCCACAAAATACAGTATACCAAAAAAAAATTACAATGTAAAGTCTATTTTTTCAAAAATTTTTATATTTATTCTAAAAAGAGTGGCACTCAAGATACCTTGAGTGCCACTTATTTTTGTTATGATATTCCATTATAAAGTCCCTGTTCACAGAACTCCTTCATTGCTTTCACAACTACATCCTTATCTTCCCTGTATGTCATTCCATACCATCTGTCAGGACTCTTTAAAACCTTAACCTTTGTTTCTCCTTTTTTAATAAGAGTATCAACAACAATAGGGATAAGGAATTCCTCTTTCATTATATCTTTTTCGCTTTTAAAAATCTCAAACTCTCTCTCAAGATAGTCAAATATTTCTGTGCCGAATCCCCACATGTTCATAGAAACAATACTGTCCTCAGGGAGTGTATGTACATTTTCTCCGTCTTCACAATAAGTAAAACCACTTATACCCTTTGTCTCTCTTATACCTGTCAGATATCCGTTTTCCACTTGACAAACACCACGTGTAACCGTTCCGTTTTCTGTGGTTGTTTGTGCAAGCTGATATCCCACCAGGGCCACCTCTCCATTCTTCATATTCTGGAGATAATTGTTGATTTCAACGTATGCCTTTTTGCCATAGTAATCATCCGCATTGATAATTGCAAAAGGAGTTGTCACCTTATCCTTGCAGCAAAGAATTGCGTGTCCTGTGCCCCAGGGCTTCGTTCTGCCAGTGGGAAGACTGTCCATCTCCTGAAAAACATAATCAACATCAATATATTTGCTTACACGGTTACCTACAATATTTTTAAAATCTTCTTCCATCTCTTTCTTTATTACAAAAACAGCTTTTGTAAAACCAGCTTGTTTAGCATCAAAAGCCGAAAAATCCATCAAAAACTCACCGGACGGTCCTATTGGTTCCATCTGCTTTAGTCCGCCAAATCTGCTGCCCATACCCGCTGCCATTACAACCAAAGTAGTATCCATTTTGTATACCCCTTTCAATATTTGTTGTTTCCATTTTATCATGGTAAACAATTTTTTTCAATACTATTTTAATTTTTAATAATAAAAAAGCCGGAACAAGCGTAACTTGTTCCGGCGTGGTCGGGATGACAGGATTTGAACCTGCGGCTCCTTCGTCCCGAACGAAGTGCCCTACCAAGCTGGGCCACATCCCGATATTAAAATTTAAGCATATTCAGTTTTTTCTTCAAATTAACCTTTGCTATTATACTATGTTTC
>JAZRNA010000036.1:0-2299 GCA_045647945.1 Clostridia bacterium | reverse complement strand
GTGATGAAAGAAAGTCCTTTAATGATAAAATCCAAAGTCTTTGCACTTGATGTTATAAAAGTATGCAAAGATTTAAGAAATGCAAAATGTGAGAGTGCTTTGATCAATCAATTTTTGCGTTCAGGAACAAGTATCGGCGCAAACATAAGAGAAGCGTTTTATGCTCACGGAAAAGCAGATTTCATCGCAAAATTGCAAATCGCTTTAAAAGAGTGTTCTGAAACTGAATATTGGATTGAGTTGCTTTTGGAAAGTGGCTATTATAACGACAAGTCCCTACTTGATAACTGTACCGAGGTCAAGCGGATTTTAATTTCTTCCGTCAACACCGCTAAGGAGAATGTGAAATGAATAAGTTGGTTGAAATAGGCGGGTGTATCGAAATACCTGCTAATGTTGAGACAGATTTTGTAATAGATAAATTTATTGAGTTTGTAGAAAATAACGGCTGGACGTTTGGCGGCGGATTTTCAACAATTATTGATGATTGGTATGTAAACAATAAAGGGGAAAAAGTAAAGCGAATCGATGAACAATAAGCCGATATCTAAAAGGCTTTTGGAGAGGACTTGAACTAAAATATATTGCAAATATTAAGACTTTTTGATATAATTAAAGTATAAAAAACAACAAGAGAACAAGGTGATGGTTGTGAGGAAAGTTCATTTTTCAATACCTGTCGAGTGTGCTTTGCCGTATTCTAATAATATAAAAATTTATAACGATGACGGAATCATTCTTTTTCCAGATTCCTATAGCAATGATGGTGCTGCTACCCGCTTGGTTATCTCATGCCATGGCGCGGGAGGCACGGTAACTACGAATGATTCCCAAATCGAATCCCAAACACTAACAAAGTACCTGTTAGCGAATGGTTATGCTGTTATGGATGTAAACGGTCTGCCGTACGAATTTGCCGATGAATTTGGAATCGACATAAGAAACAACGTTGGCTCTCCGATTGCCATTCAAAGTTATATCAAGGCGTATTGGTACTGTATAGAGAATTTTAATCTGCACAAAGAGGTTTGTGTGCACGGTGGATCTATGGGAGGAATCAGCAGCACAAATCTGGTGCTGAGCGGCAAAATCCCTGTGTTGGTACAAACAGGATTTTGTCCTGTGCTTGATACTTATAACGAAATATTTTTGCATCCTTGGTCAAACGGACTTCCCAAAACGGCGCTTTCGGTTATTTTTTCTTTTGAAAAAGACAAGGATGACGAATATATTTATGATGAAGTGAAAGTTTTAGGATATAATCCTATTAACAGCAAAAAAGACCATCCTTGCCCCTTGCTCTTTTGCCATAGCATAAACGACCCTATAGTTGATTTTGAAACAACAAAACAATATATAGAACAAGCAAAGCGCCAAGGCATTGAAGCAGAGTTGATTGCATTGCCGGATGGAAAACATGAGCCGCAAGATTATGGAATGTATATTGATAAACCGATCGGAAACCGTTATTATAACGACGAGTTGCTAAATATCACAGTGGCGATTGAATCTGTATTTTCGTGGATAAGCAAATATGCAAACCCCAGTATCTAAATCGGTGCGACGTGCCATAAGGAAAGACTTCTAATCTCACGATTAGAAGTCTTTTTTTGTCCCAAAATCAATTAGGAAGTATTCGTTTCTAATGGACAATAGTCGAAATTAGTCCGTTCTATTTGGGCGGCAAATGGGCGGCAAGGGTCAATATTTGGTCAGAATCCCGGTCGGTATCAGGTCGGCATGCCGACGATCTGCCGACGATAGCTCCATAAAATTCCCCATTCCCCGGTGTGGTTCCCGTCAAGGAATCTGCGCTGGGGGATTTTGGATGAGACAGGAATCCCAAGACAGATAGGAGCAAACTGCAGACCGTTTGCAAAAATTCCCCGGTTCCCGTAGTTTTTCGATAGGTACAGGAGTAAGCCGCAATGGAGACTTCTGATTTCCGGGAATATGCCTGTCCTTCAACGCGGCTTGCAGCCTTGATTTGGAGCCTTTGGCGGGTACCTGTTTTGGCATTGCCGCCCTAATGCCGCCCAAAGCAAAAAAAGAAAGTGCCACCGGAGCAGCACTTTCTTTGGGATTAGTAGATGTATTTTTGACTAGGCATGGGTTGAGGAGAAGAGAACAGCGTGTTATTCAGCTTCTCAGCCGCCTCTTGGTCCATCTCCGGCAGAACATGAGTGTAGGTATCCAGGGTGATGCTGATGTTTGCGTGGCCTAGTCTGTGCTGTACGACCTTAGCGTTGACACCAGCGGCGATCATAGCGGTAGCATTGCTGTGGCGAAGATCGTGTAG
>JAZRNA010000035.1:0-4802 GCA_045647945.1 Clostridia bacterium | reverse complement strand
ATTGTGCTTGATATATGTTTTTTCAAGTCAGGGTTCGGCTTTGTGGAATGTACTGGCAAACGTGGTGCTTATTCTCTATACTATTTTAGGTGTTTGCGGCTTGTCTTTCATTGACTATAAATTTAAACCCAGAATAAAGTCAGCAGTTCTTCGTGTGGTGATTTACAGCGCAGTATTTCTCTTGGGCGGTGCACTTATGAGCTTGATATCAAATATTTTGATTATTATTGGTATAGTGGACAGCAGCCGGGATTTCAGAAGAATCGGCATGGTGTCCGAATAGATAAAAATTGTGATTTGGAGGTGACTCCCAATGAAAACAGAAAAACAACCTGCAAAGGTCTTTTTCAATACAAAACGCAGATACATAAGGCTTGGTGTATACGCAACAGTTTTGACTGTGCTTGGTATTGTTATGGCCATCAACAAACGACCGGAGGCAATTTGGGAACTTTTGCTTACTGTGGGATTGATTGGCTTTGAAATTTTTCATGTAGGGAAGAGCGAAAAGGAGTTTTTGAGATATATTGAACATTTGGATTTTTGTTTGAATGACAATTCCAGAGGTTCTTTGCTCAATTATCCGGGTCCCCTTGTGATAACAGATATGTCAGGGCAGATAAACTGGTACAACGATTGGTTTAAGGATGCGTTGAATCAAGGAGATTTGTTTGGAAAGGCTGTTCAGGATTTGATCCCGCAACTCCAGATAAGCAACTTTGTTGAGACGGATGAGCAGACCCAGATGGAGCTTACCATAGGTGACAATCACTATGAAATCTGGGGAAATGTGGCGAGGAACGCTAAAACCGGTGCAGACAGCGGTCTGGTGGTTATATACTTTATTGACAAAACAGAGGAAGTACGTACAGCAAAGCTCCGTGAGGACGAGCGAATGATAGAGAGCATAGTTATCATTGACAACTATGACGAAGTTTTGAAAGAAACTCCAGACACAAACCACGGTGCGCTGATTGGTGAGATAGAACAGAAGGTTGCGGCATGGGTGTCCTTGGGCAACGGAATCCTCAGGAAGTA
Source organism: Clostridia bacterium (assembly GCA_045647945.1). GTDB lineage: Bacteria > Bacillota > Clostridia > Monoglobales > Monoglobaceae > SIG440. Next base: position 3,764 of record JAZRNA010000035.1, on the reverse strand, counting down.
TGAACGCGACAAATTTATTGTGTTCTTCAGCAACAAGGATTTTGCCACAATAATGGACAACAAGTTTGCCATACTTGACGAAGTCAGGAACATAAATCATGAGAACAAGATTCCTGCCACATTGAGTATCGGTGTGGGAAGAATGGGTCAGGACGTCTTTGAAAACGATAAGTTTGCAAGGCTTGCAATAGACATGGCGCTGGGTCGTGGCGGTGACCAGGTGGTAATCCGGGATAGTGCTAACTTTACATTTTTCGGTGCTAAAACCCGCGAAGTGGAAAAGAGGACCAAGGTTAAGGCGAGGGTTGTTGCACACGCCCTGCGTGAACTGGTTGACCACTCCAGCAAGGTGATTATTATGGGTCACCATAATTCAGATATGGACAGCATGGGTGCTTCAATAGGACTTTTCAAAGCAGTAAAGAGTCGTGGCAAGGATGCGTTTATTATAGTTGACAGTGAATCAAGCAATGCAAATATGCTTATTAAGGAATTTAAAGAACTGCCTCAATATGAAGATGCATTCATCAGCGGTGAGCACGCACTCAATATTTATGAAAAAGAAACCCTTGTTATTGTGGTTGACGTGCACAGACCTGGTATGGTTGACTGTCCAGAACTTCTTCAGCATGCAAAGAATGTGGTTTTGATTGACCACCACCGCAGGAGCGAGGACTTTATCGAAAACCTGATGCTCACATACCATGAACCATATGCGTCATCTACCTGCGAAATGATAACAGAAATTTTGCAGTATCTTCAGGACAATGAGAGGCTTACAAAACAGGAGGCGGAAGCCCTCTATGCCGGAATATTTATGGACACAAAGGGCTTCACATTTAAAGCCGGTGTCAGAACCTTTGAAGCGGCATCATATCTCAGACGTATGGGCGTTGACACAGTCAATGTTCGCAGGTTGTTCAAAACAAATCTGGAAAATTACATTGCAAAGGCTGATATTATCAGAGTTGCTGAAATCTACAAAGAAAACATTGCCGTTTCATACCTCTATGAAGAGTGTCCCAATATGGCAGTTACCGTTGCTCAGGCGGCGGACGAACTCCTTGATATTACAGGGATTGAGGCATCTTTTGTTCTGGCAAAGATGGGCAACAGAATTTTAATAAGTGGTCGTTCATTGGAACAGGTAAATGTTCAGGTGATTTTGGAAAAACTGGGCGGCGGTGGACATATAACAATTGCCGGGGCACAGCTTGACGATGTTACTATGGAGGACGCAGACCAGATGTTAAAACAGGCTATTGACGAGGTTCTCAGTCAGTAGTTACTTGGATACAAATAAAGAAAGGCTGGATGAAATAATGAAAGTTATACTTACTCAGGACGTTAAGTCACAGGGCAAAAAGGGAGACCTTATCAATGTAAGCGATGGCTATGCAAGAAACTTTTTGCTTCCCAAGGGTCTCGCTATTGAAGCTAACAAGCAGGCAATGAATGACCTTGAGGGTAAGCGTGGTGCAGAGCAGTACCGCAGAAATCTTGAAGAAGAAAAAGCGAGGAACATCGCAGAACGCATGAAAGAAATAACAGTAAAGCTTCAGGCGAAAGCAGGTGCCGGAGGCAAACTTTTTGGTTCTATTACTTCAAAGGATGTTGCAGAGGCATTGAAAGCGCAGTTTAACCTTGATATAGACAAGAGAAAACTTGACCTTAAGGACGGAATAAAGACTTGTGGAACAACTGAGGTTACAGCGCGTCTTTATCCGCAAATTGTAGGAATATTCAAGGTGGATGTTACTGAACAGAAATAAAAGAGTTTAAAACCAATCTTGGGGAGGGAATATAAAAATGGAGGAAAAAATCAATTCGGAATTTTCAGGATTTGAACGAAGCATGCCGTTCAGCCGTGAGGCAGAACAGTCTGTTTTGGGTGCAATGCTTCTTGACTCAAAGTGTATTCCCGATGCAACGGCGTTGTGTAAGGCGGAGGACTTTTATATCGACCGCAACAAAGAACTCTTCAGGACAGTTGTGGAACTTCATGATTTGGGCAAACCCATAGATATTGTCACCATAAAGGAACAGTTGACCATCAGGGGTAGCCTTGAGTCGGTGGGTGGGCTTGATTATGTAATGGAGACCATGAGTGTGGTTCCTACCACACGAAACGTAAAGCATTATGCAGAGATTGTGGCACAGAAATCACTTCTAAGAAATGTGATAAACATATCCCAACGTGCTATGGATGATGCTTATCGTGGTGAGGAGGAGCCGGACACAGTTATCGGACGGACCGAACAGGCTTTTATCGACCTTTCCCAGGAACGCAGTTCAAAGGGTCCCGTTCATCTGTCCACCTACCTTGGACAAAGTGTTGAGAATTTGTCCAGACTCTCGGAAAACGAGGGAGATATAACGGGTATATCAACGGGATTTATTGACATTGACAAGCGTACAGCAGGGCTCCATGGTTCAGAACTTGTTTTGATTGCTGCCCGTCCGGGTATGGGTAAGACAAGCTTTGCTCTGAACATTGCACTAAATGCGGCACTTGGCACAGGGACAACCGTTGCTATATTCAATCTTGAGATGCCGGGTGTCCAGATTGCAAACCGTATGCTTTCAAGCGAAACCATGATAAGCTCGGAGAGTTTGAAAAAAGGCAACATAAAAGACGAAGAATGGGAGAAGATAGGTGAGGCCATTGAACTTTTTGACCGTTCTCAGATTTATATTGATGATACATCTTCCATAACTGTCTCAGAGATAGTTTCAAGATGCCGCAAGTTAAAACTCGAAAAAAAGCTGGGACTTGTGGTGATTGACTATATTCAGCTTATAAGCGGTGGAAACTCTAAGGGTCAGAGCAACAGACAGCAGGAAATCTCGGATATTTCCCGTGCACTCAAGATTATGGCAAATGATTTGAAAATTCCGGTTATCGCCCTGTCGCAGCTCAATCGTTCGGTTGAAAGCCGTGATGTGAAAGAGCCAAGGCTCAGTGACCTTCGTGAATCCGGTGCCATCGAGCAGGATGCGGATATGGTTATGTTCCTTTACAGAGAGGGCGCATACAACGAAGAGGCGGAGGAACCCAACCGCACAAAGTGTATTTTTGCAAAGCACAGAAACGGTGAGACGGGTTATGAATACCTGACCTGGCTGGGAGAGTTTACAAAATTTTCTAATTGGAGTGGAAGCCGTGAATAGTGAGAAATCGGTTTTTCAGGTGGTTTCAGCAACTATTTTTGAACACAACATGATAAATAAAGGGGACAGAATTCTGGCTGCGGTTTCAGGCGGTGCGGATTCTGTATGTATGCTCCATGTTTTAAATCGTCTTAGAAAGACTATGGGATTTGATATTTACTGTGCCCACCTCAACCATAATTTGAGGGGTGAGGCAGCAGATGCAGACGAAAGGTTTGTGATAGAACTTTGTGGCAGATTGGAGATACCGGTTTTTACAAAATCGGTGGATGTTGAGGCGCTTGCCAGAGAAAAAAAGATGACTTTGGAAGAGGCGGGCAGATTTGCCAGATATGAGTTCTTTGATGAATTGTCACAGAGATACCGAATAACCAAAACGGCAACAGCTCACAACAAAAATGACAATGCCGAAACAGTGCTTATGCGTATTTTAAGGGGCACGGGCATTGACGGATTGAGCGGAATATCCTACGAGCGTGAGGATGGAGTTATAAGACCCCTGCTTGATGTGTTGAGATTCGAAATAGAAGAGTATTGCAGAGAAAACAAATTAGATTTTTGCACAGATGCAACAAATTCAGACAACGACTATA
>JAZRNA010000034.1:0-4822 GCA_045647945.1 Clostridia bacterium | reverse complement strand
GCCAAATCAAGGTCAAAATCAAGATGACTTCCTGCCATTCTCATGTTAAACAAGAACCTTGCTGCATCAACAGACACATCATCAAGCAGGTCGGTGAGGGTTATTGCCTTGCCTGTACGCTTTGACATTCTCACCGCTTCGCCGTCACGGGTCAACCGAACAAGCTGCATGATTGAAACTTCAAACTTGTCAGGGTCAATGCCCACTGCCGCAAGAGCTGCCTTCATTCTGGCAATATGACCATGATGGTCAGCACCCCAGACATCAATACACAAGTCATAACCACGTGTTTCAATCTTGTTTATGTGGTATGCAATATCCGCTGCAAAGTATGTGGGAATGCCGTTGTTGCGGACAAGAACCTCGTTCTTCTCAAGACCCATCTTTTCGCAGTTAATCCATACCGCACCATCTTCTTCATAGGTAAAACCTGCCGATGTCAGACGGTCGATAGCCTCCTGAACCTTGCCGTTTTTGTGAAGTTCGCTTTCTCTGAACCACACATCATAGAAAATGCGGTATCTTTCCAAATCGCTCTTCAAAGATGCCACGTTCTTTTCAAGGGCATATGCCACCAGTGCAGCCTTTCTTTCCTCAGAGGTAGTATCCAAAAATTTGTCCCCCTCTATCTCAATAAAGGCCTTTGCGTGCTCTGTAATATCATCACCGTGATAACCGTCTTCTGGGAACTCAACAGCATCCTCGCCTTTGAGTTGCTGAATATAACGTGCCTCCAGAGACTTGCCAAACTTCTCAATCTGGTTGCCCGCATCATTTACATAGAACTCACGTGTAACATCATATCCTGCATATTCAAGAACACTTGCCATGCAGTCACCCAAAGCACCGCCACGGGCATTGCCCATATGCATGGGTCCTGTGGGATTGGCACTTACGAATTCAACCATAACCTTTTTGCCCTTGCCAACCTGAATTTTGCCATAGTCACTGCCTTTTTCCTCAATCTCACGGATTACATCATACAGTCTTTGGTTTGACAGATAGAAGTTGATAAATCCTGCCCCTGCAACCTCAACTCTCTCAATTTCTCCGCCGATTTCAATATTGTCAGCTATTGCCTCAGCAATCTTTCTGGGGGGCATACGAAGTTCCTTTGCAAGCAGCATGGCAATATTGCAGGCAAAATCGCCGTGTTGCTCATCCTTTGGCACTTCAAGCTGAATTTTATCCGACACATTTATGCCGTCGGAAATTGCAAGCACTCCTGCCGCTACCGCTTTTTCAAATGCTGTTTCCACAGCTTGTCCGATTTTTTTCTTTGAATTTTCTATAATACTCATATATATCTCCATTCCATAACCGCTTTGCGGTACAAATTTTTCCTCTGTTTTTTAAGAAACTGTTGTGGTAACAGTCAGTTTTAACCGGTTTGTTATATAATCCTGATTGTCTATATCAAGGATATATTCTATATCAAGGTTTCCTCCATCTGTGTCAAGATTGTTTTCCACCGAGATAGGATTAACTCCCACGGGAATAACACCATAGGGGGTTGAATAATTGCACAGGCATTTTTCGCCAAGCTTGAAAACCATTCTGCTGTTGAACTTTCCCTTTCTGGTCATTGACACCACGTCATCCGAAACCTTTATTGTTGTGGTTGTGTCTTCAAATCCCGTCAGTTCGCTTTCTTCATATATAATATAAAACTTGTCATCTTTTCTTGCGAACCTGCCCTTGGTCTGAAGCTCTATTTCATTTAATTCACCATTGCCCTCAATATTCTGGAGGGTTTTAAGATAAATCATTGCATTCTTTTCCATCTATGTCACCCAAATCTTTTTTAGTACTTTTCTATGTCCACTTTTTCTACATTTTCGTTTATTTGTCTGCTCAAAAACATACTGCCCAAAGCTACAAAATCATCGGTAGCATCACTTACAAAATATTTGTACCCTGTATTTTTCTTTGTGTTCTCGTTTAGCATATCCTTGGCTTTCAAGTGCTCGTATGCCCAGTCTGCCGCCGCCGCACCTGAATCAATGAGAGCAACACCCTCACCCATAATGTCACCGATAACCTCTTTAATCAAGGGATAATGGGTACACCCCAGAATCAAAGTATCAATATTTTGTTCCTTTATTTCTTTCAAATAATCCTCAGCAATTATCTTTGTAACCTGACTGTCTGCATAACCGTTCTCAACAAGGGGCACAAACATAGGACATGCCTTTTGAAAAACCTCTGCATCAGGACAGATTTCCCTTATATATTCAGGATACTTTCCGCTTTTCACCGTCCCTGCTGTTCCCAAAACACCTATTCTCTTGTTTTTGGTGGCTTTTACCGCCATTTTTGCTGCAGGCGCGACAACGCCTATGATATCCGACTTAAACTCATCATCAACTACCGGCAACGCCGCACTGCTGGCCGTTCCGCAGGCAATTATTATCATTTTTATATCAAACTGCTCCAGAAATCTAATATCCTGCCTTACATATTTGAGCAATGTATCCCTGCCACGTGTACCATATGGCACTCTGCCTGTATCTCCAAAATAAATAACGTCTTCGTCAGGCATTATTTTCATAATTTCTCTAACACAGGTAAGCCCGCCAAGGCCTGAATCAAAAACACCGATAGGTCTGTTATCCATTTTTATTAATCCTTTCTTGACAAAGCAAGGTCAATGTGTTTGCTGATTAGTTCTTTCATAGGGATTCCCGAATGTTCCCATACTTTGGGGTACATACTGATGGGGGTAAATCCCGGAATGGTATTGATTTCGTTAAGCACAATTCTGCCGTCCCGTCTGTCAATGAAAAAGTCAACTCTTGAATGGCCTCTGCATTCACATATTTTATAGGCACGGATTGCATAGTCTTTTATTTGTTTTGCAATGGAGTCATCAACATTTGCAGGAATGATAATTTTTGACGATGCGTCCTCATACTTTGCCTCAAAATCATAGAACTCTTTTGCAGGCATAATCTCGCCCAGCACATCTGCCGTCTCAGGTTGCAGATTACCCATGACACCACACTCAACTTCCCGGGCATCTATTGCCTCCTCAATCAGAACTTTGTAATCATGCTGGAGTGCAAGCTTAATTCCCTCAGCAAGTTCAGTCCGGTTTGTTGCTTTTGTAACGCCCATAGATGAACCTGCAGATGATGGTTTTATAAAACATGGATAGCCAAGCTTTTCTTCGATTAAATCATAATCGATTTTCTCATCAAGCTTTATTTCAACCCAGTCAGCCTGAGGAATACCTGCCTTTTGGAACAAAATCTTTGCAATACATTTGTCCATACACGCAGCACTGCCCATAATACCGCTGCCCACATAGGGGATACCTGCCAGGGTGCAAAGGCCCTGAATTGTTCCGTCCTCGCCGTTTTTACCGTGGAGAACAGGATATACAACGTCTATCTTAATCTTCTGGGCATCCTTATCTGTAAACTTTATCAATGCCTTTTCTGTAGCATCAGGCGATAGAATTGCAGGTGTTGTATTGCCATTTTCCCATGCATGATTGCGAATACTGTCAATGTCCCCATCATAAAAGAGCCACTGGCCATCATCAGTTATCCCCACAGGGAAAACTTCATACTTTTCTCTGTCAATATTTTCAAGAACTGCCGAAGCCGAAATCTCGGATACACTGTGTTCACTTGAAACTCCGCCAAACAGAACACATACCTTAATTTTTTTCATGAAAAATCATCCCTTTATATCAAATAATTTTAACGCACCAGAGTAAAAAAATCAATATGTATAAACTACTTTTTATTTGGTAACACTTTCCTCACAAACATTTTTCAAGAGGAAGGTAACATTATGCATTACATAAACAAATCACGTTTTTTTGCTTTGATGCTTACATTAACACTTTTATTCTCATTTTTGATGTCCTATGCAAAATCCACAGGTTCAAATATTGCAAACGCTGTTGTCAGGCTTCATGTTATTGCAAACAGCAACTCCGACTGTGACCAGAACCTTAAACTAAAGGTTCGTGACAAAATTCTTGCAGAGGCATCACACATACTTGACTCCTCAAGTTCCGCCTCGGAGGCACTTTCGGTGGCAAAATCAAACTCTGTCCTTATACAAAAGATTGCCGAAACAGAAATCCACAACTCAGGATTTGACTATCCTGTCAAAGTTTCTGTTGGTGAATATCCTTTCCCTACCAAAGTGTATGGCGATATTGCCTTGCCATCAGGCAAATATAACGCCGTCAGAATTGAGATTGGCAAAGCCGCCGGAGAGAACTGGTGGTGCGTAATGTATCCGCCCCTATGTTTTACAGAGGGTGTTGTTGCCACAGATTCTATAAAGAAACAGCTTGGAGACACACTCTCTCCTGCCGATTATAAACTGATAACGCAAACCGATTCTGTTCCCGTTGATGTCAGATTCCGTATTGTGGAAATCTTTCAAAATCTATTTTAAATCTCAATCTTCCTGAAGTGGCAAATTTGCAACGGCATTAAGTGACATGTCTGCAACTTTGCCATTTTTGTATTCATAGTATGCGGCACAGCCTATCATTGCTGCATTGTCTGTACAGAGTGGCATCGACGGAAACGCAAAATCCATACCGTTTTTCTCTGCCAGCGCCTCCACCCTTTCCCTTAACGCCTTGTTTGCGGCAACACCGCCCGCCAAAGCTATTCTGTTTACCCCATACTTCTTTGCACATTCAATCAGGTGTCGGCTTAACACATCAGTTACTGCCTCCTGAAAAGATGCTGCAACATCCGCTTTGTTTATGGTTTCCCCTTTTTGCTCTGCATTGTGGATATAGTTGATAACCGCAGTCTTGACGCCGCTGAAACTGAAGTCAAAGCCGTCA
>JAZRNA010000033.1:0-7889 GCA_045647945.1 Clostridia bacterium | reverse complement strand
AAGTGATGCTGTACCTGCACGGCCTGAACAATAGATAATGGGACTGTCAAGCTGTTCGTCGTTGGCGTTGAGGTCAAGAAGAAGTTCCAGAACTTCGTCGCCGATTTCGTTAAGGCGTGAGTCCGGACGGTCAATCTTGTTCACAACAATAATGATTCTGTGTTTCATTTCCAGTGCTTTTTGGAGAACGAATCTGGTCTGGGGCATGGGTCCCTCTGCTGCGTCAACAAGCAGGATTACGCCATTCACCATTTTGAGAATACGCTCCACTTCACCGCTGAAGTCCGCATGTCCGGGGGTGTCAATGATGTTCATTTTGATGTCCTTGTAGTGAACCGAGGTGTTTTTGGCAAGGATTGTAATTCCACGTTCCCTCTCAAGGTCTCCGTTGTCCATAACACGGTCTTCAACCACTTGATTTTCACGGTATACGCCGCCTTGTTTCAACATTTCGTCGACAAGGGTGGTTTTGCCGTGGTCAACGTGGGCGATTATTGCAATATTTCTCAGGTCTTCTCTTTTCATAAGAATTTATCTCTCCTTATACGCCAAAGGTCTTGGCGGTGAATTCAGTTTGATTGTTTAAAATTTTCGCAATTATTTATTATATACTAATTTTCCCCGTTTGTCTATGGTAACAATGACGAATTTGGTCAGAGATTGACAATTTATCTGTTTGCTGTTACAATAAAGGAAATAATGTTTGAAGGGAGAACACGCATGAAAAATATGTTACAAGATTTTAAGAAGTTTGCCTTTAAAGGCAATGTAATTGACATGGCTGTCGGCGTTATTATAGGCGGTGCTTTCAGTACTATTGTGAATTCGCTGGTTAATGACCTTATTATGCCTATATTCGGTGCCGTTACCGCAGGAATGGACTTTAAGTCGTTGAAAGTTATATTGAGTGCAGCGACAGAAACAAAGCCTGAGGCGGCTATTCTTTACGGAAACTTTATTCAGAATGTAATTAACTTTTTGATAATTGCCTTCTCTATTTTTATGGTTATCCGTGCACTGACAAAGTTCAAAAAAGAAGAACCACCTGCACCGGAGCCACCAAAGGGACCCACACAGGAAGAATTGCTTGCTGAAATACGTGATTTGCTGAAAAGCTCAGCAGTTCCCGCCTTGGAAGAGGCAAAGGAATAAAATAAAAAGCCCCTCTAGCCGAGGGGCTTTTTTGTTGCCTTTTTAAAACTGATAAGACAAAAAATGCTGAGAACAAAAACGACAACCAAAACCGAAACAATGGATGTCAGGGAACATCGGAGGGGTGTAAAATTTGGGTTGCTTGAAAAAACAGTCTGGGAAATGGGGAACTTTTTTACAAGGATAAAGGTTATGACAAAGGAGAAGATGCCCTGCATAAACTTGCCCCATATGTATGGCCACAGGGATATACCCCGGGGCAAAATGATTGATGATACCTGAAAGACCACGGATAACCCTGAAAAGGCGAGGAAAAATGAGATAATGCTTAGTTTAATATTCAATGCCATATCCAGCTGTGACAGAAGGTTTATGCCGCCGGTGATTTCTAAAAAAGAGTACACAAACGGAGTCAAAGGAGATGATGGGATTGAATTGGTCAGAACGGCAAAAAACAGCACAAAACCGCAGACTTTGAGAGTAGAGAAAACGGAATTATCAATTACGCTGCCCAGACCCAGGGCGGCATTTTTTATGCCCATTTGAGGTGCAGGGGGGAGAGTAAGGGAGATGTTGTTGCCCGAGTCTTTGTAAAATCTGAAGATAAGCCCCACCAATATTGCAGAGAGAATATGTGATGCGTACAGAATATAGCCAAATCGGACATTGCCCAGAAAACTTTGACCCACCACCGCTATGACAAAAAGGGGTCCTGAATTGTTGCAGAAAGCTGTCATCCGTTCCGCTTCGCATTTGGTGCATTGCCCTGATGTATAAAGGTCCGCGGCAGAGGATGCACCCACAGGATAGCCGCTGACTAACCCTAAAATAAAGGTTATTGCTCCAGAACCTGGGAGACTGAAAAGGGGACGCATTATGGGTGATAAAAAGCGGCTGCAAAGGGAGGAAAAACCCAAAGCCGACAGCAACCCGCTGCAGACAAAAAAGGGGAAAAGAGAGGGAATAATGGTGTCAAGGCATAGATTAATGGCACTATCTGCTGCTGAGAGGGCAGATTTGGGGGAGAGGACGAGGAATAACGTAAGGTAGAGTATAAGGATGATAAACAGGATTTTCAATAATTTGGGGAATTGATTTTTCATAGCAAAAGTCCTTTTTTAGTTTTTAGTCTATACATATTCATTAATCCAGGGATTTAGGCATAAACTTTAGAAGACAGGGCAGGTGATTTAATTTGAAAAAAAGAGGAGCCGAGGATAAGGAGAGAGTAACCATACGGGAAAGAATGGCGGATGGGCTGGGTGCTTCAAAGGAGATTGTTCTGGATGTTCCCAAACTTGTTTTTATAGGGAATCGTGAAGTGGTGATTGAAAACTATAAGAGCATTGCGGAGTATACCGACAAAAAAATTGTGCTGGAGGCAAATCCGTGTGGGCTCAGGCTTTCGGGAGAATCTTTGGAAATAAAAAGCATTACACGGGAGATGCTTTATATAACTGGCAAGATTGCAAAAACCGAGTTTGGTAGAGAGGAATGACGAAATTGTGTCAATCACAAATATTGCAGGGTTTGTAAAAGGTTACATGGTTATATACGCCGAAGGGTTCTTTTGTGAGAGATTTTTGAATATTTGTATGCGGCGTGGGATTTATCTGTGGAATGTACGGCGTATGGGCGAAAACCGTATATGTGCCTGCATAAGCATACAAGGGTTTCGGGAAATCCGTCAGGAGGCAAGAAAGACAAGGACCCATATCGTTGTGCGGCGGAGGTATGGGTTGCCCTTTTTGATGCACAGATATCGCAAAAGAAAGCCGGTGATTGTTGGTGTGGTTTTGTTCTTTGTGCTTTTGTGGTATTTGTCCAGCCACATTATGGGAATTGATGTAGTGGGCAATGAACGAATTGCAAGCACAGAAATAATCAGCGAGCTGAAAAATTTTGGGATTTATCATGGAGCGGCGGCAGGGAAAATTGACGAAAAACTGGTTAAAAACCAGATGATGACACGCTTTGATGATATTGCCTGGATTGGTGTAAATATAAAGGGTTCAAGGGCATACATAGAGGTGAGGGAACGTCTGGACACCCATGTGGAAGTTGACAGAGATGTGCCTTGTGATATTGTGGCGGCAAAGCAGGGTTTGGTGCGGCTTTTGGAAGTGAAGAACGGACAGACGGTGGTGAAAGTCGGGCAACTTGTGGAGGAGGGGGATTTGCTGGTCAGCGGCGTAATTGACAGCGAGAAAAAAGGGATGAGGTATGCACATTCATTCGGCGAAGTTTTTGCAGAAACCTCATACAAAAAGACCCGTGAATATCCTTTTGAATATATTGAAAAAATATATACAGGGGAGGAAAAATCAAAATACAGCCTTTCGATTTTAGGTAAGGAAATAAGGTTATTTTTGAAAGACAGTCAGCCCTTTGAATATTGCGACAAAACCGAGGGGAGCAGAGAGTATCGTGCACCTGTTTCCTTTATACCATCAATTTTTGTGAACAGTCGCAAATATATTGAATATACTCCCGAAAAGAGGGTCAGGACATTGGATGAGACAGTGGAACTGGGCAGGACTGAACTTTCGGCAGAACTGGAAAAAGAGGTTCCTCAAAGTACGGAAATTCTCGATGTAAATGTTACATACCTGCCTGTTGGTGAAAAGGCGGTTTCGGTGACGGTGGAATACCTGTGCCGTGAGGATATTGGTGTGCAAAGACCGATTGACAAAATTGAAAATTTGAATTATGATATAATAGAGAAAGAATAAGCATTAAATGTGATATACTAAAGATAAAAACATTTGGTTTAAGAAAGGTCACTTTGGATATGGAAAGACACATTGAAGTTGAAGGAATGGAAATTCTCATAAATCTTTTTGGGAATTTTGATGAAAATATAAGGCTGATTGAAAAGACCTTTGATGTTGCGGTCATCAATCGTGGGGCTGAAGTCAAGGTTGGCGGAGAACCCGAAATGGTGGACAAAGCGGTCAGGGTGATAAACAACCTTCTGGTTATGGCACACGGAGGAACTGCCATTGGCGAGCAGGAGGTCCGTTATGTTATGTCCCAGATTGAAGAGGGAAATGATGAAGAACTGAAAGATTTGGGTCAGGATTGTGTTTGTATAACCTCAAGGGGGACTCCAATCCGTGCCAAAACCTTGGGGCAGAAGAAGTATGTCAATGCCATTGAGAAAAATTCCATTGTGTTTGGCATAGGCCCTGCGGGAACAGGAAAGACCTATCTTGCAGTGGCTATGGCGGTTAAGGCGTTCAAAAATAAGGAAGTCAACAAGATTATATTAACCAGACCTGCTGTTGAGGCAGGGGAAAGTCTGGGATTTTTGCCCGGAGATATGCAGGACAAGGTTGACCCGTATTTGAGACCCCTTTATGATGCCCTTGGTGATATGTTGGGCGGCGAGGCTTTTCACAAGAATATTGAGCGCGGGCTGATTGAGGTGGCACCCCTTGCCTACATGAGAGGACGTACTCTGGATGATGCCTTTATTATCCTTGATGAGGCACAGAATACCACCCCTGAACAGATGAAGATGTTCCTGACCAGAATGGGATTTTCGTCAAAGATTGTGGTAACAGGCGATATAACCCAGATAGACCTGCCCAGAGACAAAAAATCCGGACTCCGTGATGCGGAGATTGTGCTGAAAAATGTGGAGGGCATTGAGTTTATGTATCTCAGCGAGATGGACGTTGTAAGGCATCCTCTTGTTCAAAAAATAGTTAAGGCATACGAGAGAAAGACCCTGGAGCGTGAAAGGGTTTCAAAGAATAACGGAAAAGGCAGAAGAGGCAATGAAAGTAGCTATCAGAAATAATCAGAAAAAATTCAAGGTTACAAAGGAAATCCGTGATTTGGTCAGGGCGGCAGTTAAGGCGTCCCTTGACTATATGGATTTTGGAACAAAGGCAGAAATCAGCCTGATGTTCACCGACAATGAGGAGATAAGGGAACTGAATCGTGAACATCGGGGCATTGACCGTGCCACAGATGTGCTGTCTTTCCCGTTGCTTGAATATGACGAAGATGGTAATATCTTAGAGGAATATATGGACTTCAATCCAAACGGCGAGATGTTTTTGGGGGATATCGTGATTTCCCTCGAAAGAGCGGCTGAGCAGGCGGAGGAATACGGACATTCTTTTGAAAGAGAGATTGGCTTTTTGACGGTACATTCCATGTTGCATCTTTTTGGTTATGACCACGAAACCCCTGAGGACGAGGAGGAAATGTTCGGATATCAGGAGGATATACTGAAAGAAATGGGGCTTAACAGATGAGGCGGCTGGGCTTTGGTTTCAAAAATGCGTTGCGGGGCATTGCTTATGCCGTTGTGAATGAACGGAATTTCAGAGTACACATTGTGGCGATGCTGTCTGTGATATATTTTGCGGCGGTGTTTGGAATCCAAAAGTGGCAATGGGCGGCGATTATATTTGTTGTGGCACTTGTTATGACGGCAGAACTTATAAACACTGCTTTTGAGAAAATTGTTGATAAGATGTCACCCCGGAAGAGCGATTTTGCACGGATTGTCAAGGATTGTGGGGCTGCATCGGTGCTTGTCCTTGCGGTTGGTGCTGTGGTGTTGGCTACAGTTTTATTCTGGGACGCTCAGGGTTGGCAGAGGATAGGGGTCTACATAAAGGATAACTATGGCTGGCTGATAGCATTTGTGGCTTTGGGAACAGGTTTTATATATATGAAAAAGGAGAACAAAAGATGAAATCAGGATTTGTGGCAATTACGGGAAGACCCAATGCGGGAAAGTCCACACTTATGAATAAAATAATCGGAGAAAAGGTGGCTATTGTTTCGAATAAGCCCCAGACCACCAGAACAAAAATCCTAGGGGTTCATACTCAGGATGACTGCCAGGTGGTGTTGATTGATACCCCAGGAATTCACAAGCCCCACAACAAGCTGGGACAGAAAATGGAAAAGTATATATATACTGCGACCCAGGATATTGACGTACTTCTTTATGTAGTTGATTGCAATCTCCATGAGAACGAATATGAAAAAGAACGTCAGGCGCTTATGGGTCTTAAAAAGGGCAACACTCCCGTAATTCTGGTGGTGAACAAGGTAGATACCATGCCCAAGCTGAATCTTTTGCCGGTGATTGACCGTTTGAAAGGACTTTATGATTTCCACGGGATTGTTCCTGTTTCGGCACAGAAGGGTGTTAATGTTGACCAGCTTCTTGAAGAGATTAAAGCACTTCTGCCCGAGGGTCCCCAGTTCTTCCCGGGGGATGTTATTACTGACCAGCCGGAAAGACAAATTGTGGCTGAGTTCATTCGTGAAAAGACCCTTAGACTTCTTAATCAGGAAATACCCCACGGTGTTGCGGTGGAAATTGAGAAGATGCACAAACGTGACAACGGAACATATGAGATTCTGGCAGCCATATATTGCGAAAGACAAAACCACAAGGCTATCATAATCGGCAAAAAGGGCGAAAAACTGAAAGATATCGGCAGCCGTGCAAGGCAGGATATAGAGAGGTTTTTAGGCTCTAAAGTTTATCTTGAACTGTGGGTCAAGGTGAAAGAGGACTGGCGGAATAAAGAGGCGTTTATGAACACCATTGGCTTTGAATAAACGTCAGTTTTTGGATTTTATGGATTAAATATATCAGTATTTTCACAAAAGATTTTTCTCAAACTAATTTTACAAACGGAGGAAGATTTTTATGGGAAAACTGACAAATCTGGCATGGAAGGCTTTTGAAAAAACGGGGGGCGTCAAGGAATATCTCAAGTACAAGACGCACCAGCGGTATGACATGGAAGTCGGTGAGGAATTTGGGATTGTTGAAAACCCAAGGGATTGTAACAAAAACCACAAAATACAGTGAAACAAGCCTTATCGTCACCATAATCACAAAGGATTTTGGGAAGATTTCGGCAATAGCGAACAATGTGCGGAGCGGTCGGTCTCATATGCTTATGGGACTGCAGCTTTTTGCGTTCAGTGAGATTGTTATGTACAGCAGCCGCAGCAAAAACGGGCTTTACAAGCTGAACGAAATGACGGTTATTGAGAGCTTTGCGGGAATTCGGGATTCTTTGGAGAAATTAGCATACGCCGCATATTTTGCCGAGGCTGCAAACAATGCTGTGGCAGAGGATAGCCCCGATGAAGAAATCCTCAGGCTGTTGCTTAATACCCTTTTTGCTCTGGAGAGAGATTTATACTCTTGCCCAAAGATAAAGACTGTTTTTGAGTGGCGACTTGCCACCGCATCAGGATACGAGCCTCAACTTGAAAACTGTGGTGGCTGCGGAAAAAATATGGAGGGTGTGGAGGCTCTTTTGTCCATCTCGGGGGGTCAGGCTTTTTGCCCTGATTGTGGAAAAGAGCGGGTTGGCTGTGCTAAACTGACATGGGGTATGTGCAAGGCTGTTGACTACATATGTCGGGCAGAAAATCAGAAAATATTTGCCTTTGAGTCAGGGGAAAAGACGGTTGATTACCTCAGCCAAGTAAGCGAGAGGTATCTGGGAGTTCAACTTGATAGGGAATTTTCTACCCTTGACTATCTTAAAAAGGTTACAAATTTGGAGTAGTTTAAAATGAAAGACAAAATAGAAAAATTATTTCTTGAAAATGGTATAACAGAAGTTGGGTTCTGCCGTCTTGAAAAAGAGGATAACCCCTTTGAATTGGACTTTGCCGTATCCTTTGCGGTGCCCCTATCGGATGCCGTGGTTGATGGTATATCTGATTCGCCCACCCATACA
>JAZRNA010000032.1:0-11554 GCA_045647945.1 Clostridia bacterium | reverse complement strand
AATGCAAGCTCGTGCCATACCTTGTCTGTGACAATCATGTTATCAGGATTTTGCTGAACAAATCCTATACGTATACTTTCGTCACGCAATGGTATATGCTTTATATCCTCTCCAAAGAATAAAACGTTCCCCTTTATATCCCCATGAGGTGACAATGATGGTTTAAGCTGCCGCAACAGCGTAGTCTTGCCGCATCCTGACCTGCCGCATATGGCAACAAATTCACCTTTCTTTATAGAGAGGCAAATGTCATCCAGTACCACATTGGGACTGTCCGGATATGTAAAGGTTAAATTTTCGATTCTATAACATTCCATTTATATTTCATCCTAACTTCTATAAAAATTGGTGCCGTACACAACATAAAATATACAGCATAAACACTTAATGAAAAAGCTGAAAGTTCTGCCATTTCAAATCCGGGAAAGCATATGAACTCAAGTCCACCATCAAAAATTCCCATCAAAATATATGCTGATACGCCAGTAATAAAAATCAACATACCCATATCACGTCTGGTAAATCTGAACAGAGAAAACGCTGTCCTCCCCCGAAGTCCATATCCTCTGGCTTTCATGCTGGCTGCCGTTTCCAAGGAATTTTCCATTATCCAGCTCGTCATTATGGAAAGAACAGACATTCCCATTTGTATCCTTTTTAACACCTTACCTTTTGACACATCCCGACCTATGCCCTTTTGTGCATCCACCACTTGTTTCAGATGAGTTTTAAATCGTGGCACAAACCTCATGGTCATGGAAATCACCAA
Source organism: Clostridia bacterium (assembly GCA_045647945.1). GTDB lineage: Bacteria > Bacillota > Clostridia > Monoglobales > Monoglobaceae > SIG440. The sequence goes on along the minus strand of JAZRNA010000032.1, from coordinate 10,785 downwards.
AGACATTGACGGTATAACCTTGCCAAACAAATACATCAGTTTGTCCTCTGTCACAATTGTATTATAGCAAGAAAACCAAAATATAACCGCTCCTATCATAGCTGCTGTCAATACTCCGTACACTATTGCTTCCAATGTCATAGGGTTGCCGTTTGGAAAATACGCAATAATGGTCATACCCTGATGGTTGAAAAACGAATTCACAAGAGCCGCAACAATCATCATAGGCAAAATCCCGTATATCCCTGATTTTAATGCACCTTTTCCGTTAATAACCGCTGAATAGACAAGTGCCGATATCAATGATATAACAAGGCATACCGGATTCATCAAAAACATGGAAAAACCGATTACAGCAACAAAGTACATAAAATTTACAACTGGATGATAATTTATAAATTCACATACTCTCGTTTTCATTTTTTAGTCTCCTCTCAAATCACGACCCATATCACAGGTATACAGCAATTCAATATGGTCATTAACCTTGACAATGTACTGTGAACACCCCATTCCTTGAGATTTTCCGTTCACCATATACATCCATCCCGAAAGTTCTCCGCAATCAAACTCATAGATATTGCCTATCCCCTCAATATATGCAGTTTTATAAACAGGGCTTTCATTGAATTCCATATGTATCTTGTTATTCTGCATCTCACGTTTTAAAACATCAAATACACTCTCGCCAGGGGTAAACTCCACTTCTTTTTCACCAAATATAATACCGTTTTCAGGAATAAGTGCTCTTTTTTCTTCCTTTAGATTGTCTAGATTCATGAGTATTGTATCACATTTCACCGATAAAGTACATACGTTTTTTTCCTGCTCTATCGTCTGAGTGGGTGTCTCTTCGGGTTTGTCTGCTGGCATCATCAATTCGCCTGGGCGTTCTCCCTCTGCCTTTTCACTCTTTTCGATAGGAGCAGGTATTGCCTGCTCCATGTCCTCCGTAGTATTTTCGATGCTATTGGTTATTGCCTGGGCAATATCCTGATCGTATCCATTTTTCTCCACTGTGTCATTGCATCCCACAGCACAATACAACATCAAAACCGATATTGCTATACACAAAAACCGCTTTGTCATACTCTTTCAATCACACCCATCATATTAACAAGTATTTTGCAAATCTCTGCTCTGGTTGCATTATCCAATGGTGCAAACATATTATTTTCTTTTCCTGAAACAATCCCCAGTTCCTTAATAATACCTACCGCCACTCTTGCCCAGTCTGAAACCTTGTCACTATCAGCAAATTCTCCTGTCTGTTCCATAGCAATATCAACACCCTTATATTCAAGAAATCTTGAAATAAACACCACAGCTTGTTCGCGAGTTATTTTTTCATCTGGAGAAAATTTCTTTTCCTCCGTTCCTGCTGTAATTTTGTTTTTATATGCCCAGCTTACTGCTTCCGAATACCACTCATCATCTGCAACATCTTCAAAAGTTTGCTCAAAATCCGTGTTGTCCTGGCTAAGCCTATGAAGAAGTGTCACAAACTCTGCCCGTGTTATATCATCCTCCGGTGCAAAATTGTTTTCGCTTTTTCCTTTTATAACCCCCATACCCGAGAGAGTACTTATATATTCCTCTGCCCAATGACCTTTTGTGTCAGAAAAGCTTGCCGGAATTATTGTTTCTTCCTTAATATCATCCTGAATATTTTCTTCTTGTTTTTTGTTTTCTTCTTCCTCATCACGGCTAATACTTCCACCACTGCCACCGCCGTTATATATAGGCTGCTGTACAGTTTCGTTCTTTTTGGTTATCGCCATAATATATCCTGAATCGTTTTTATAATAAATTGTTCCATCAGAGCCACATATGAGACTGCATATACAATACTGCGCCATATCATTTGCCGGAACAAACAAATCGTTGTCTGTAGCAGTTACACCGGCTGCTCCATCGTCATCTATATCATCACTTTTCACTACCTTAACCATGTAGATTCCACCTGGAATACTGTTGTAAGTGAAATATAAATACACCGCATTTTCCGTTGTTTCATAGCTAGTTGAGAGCAATGGACTTGCTTGTGCATATCCCGGAGTAATAACTGATGATACTTCTCTCATTGGGGCAATGTTCACGTCTATAATTTTGTATTTGTATGTTCCGTCAGTCTGAGCCGTTCCAACATATGCCAATCCATCATACACAATAGGGGTAGAAGTACTTGCCCCACCCAAATCAATTTCTTCATAGGTTGCATCATCGAAAGTTCCGTCAATGTTAAGCTTTACTCTGCCCAATTTTCCGCCCTTTGTTGTAAAATACAATCTGTCTGTAACCGAATCATATGCAATGGATGAACGAATATCCCCATATACTGTGTCTACAGTATCGACCACCGTGCCGTCATCTATATCTACACTATACAAGACTGCATTTTCTGTGGAATCCTGTGCTGATGTATCTTCACTTCCAAACACAGCAAACTCTGATGTAACGTAGGAACCTGCCCAATAAAATCCACCTGGATGAGAAATCTCCCACAAGCATTCCTTGATTTCTGTCTTGGAACTCCTATCCTCATCCTCTACCGAAATACAGAAGTATTTCCCCTCTTTAAGTTCGTCACTTGAATAGGTATAAGTCCCGCAAAAGACTTTTCCATTTTTATAAGTTACAGGAGTTATGGTTTGTCCTCCAAGCTCCTCGCTGACCCATACACTCTCCAAGGTATCCGCACGAAGTGCCTGAATCCTGCCACTTCCTATGGGAACAAAAATCATCCCATCTCCATAAGTAATGGATGTTGTCCCATAATCCACACTACCTGATAAAGTTTCACTTTCTTTAATGATACTGCCGTCTGCCGTATCTATACAAATCACCTTATTATTTTTTGCTACATACATTTTGTCATCCACCAATATAGGGGGAGTGACAGCATCACTCCAGTTTGTGGGGTCTGTATACTGCACAGCCCATTTAAGCTCCGCCTTTGACAAATAAACCGGTGTTTGATGATTAACTATCCCCATATTGTTTTCATTCCCACGAAAAGAAGTCCAATCTCCTGTATACTGGGGCAATTCACGATAATTTACTGTAATTTTAACAATATCGGGAATTATTGTTGCTGTTGTCTGCATCGCATAGTGGTCAAGAAGTGTAACATAATATGTACCCGGTGTATCAAAGACAATTTTAAATGCACCATTTTCATCTATATTTTCAATTACCTCAGGATTTTCATCCTGTATCCAGTCAGGATTTGTGGTCTTTATTGCAAAAACTTTTGTGCTATCCAGCGGAACATCTGTTGTTCCGTCACCAAAAACCGGCCTGCCTTTTACTGAAAAACTCACCGTTTCATCCTCTGTTATCTCATTAGTATACTGGTCAAAATATGCAAAATAACCATCCAGATACCAAGTTTGACTCGCAAACATACCAACCGTGATTACATCACCATCTTCAATTAAAATATTATCGCATGTTGCATATGGATTATCTTCTGTGTTTGGGTTAGCCCTGTCTACCTTGTACATCAAATTATAGTCATGATTCCAGAAACGATTAAGCGATGCCATGCCCGCACTTCCTGTAATTTCAAACGCCGACTTATGTTCTGGGTCTTCTTTGTCATAAGTGGCATCCAGATAATAATCCTCTATCACTTGTAGAAACAAATGCAAAAGTGTGGGCATTTCAATAATCTCTGAATTTTCTTGATTCAAATTATAAAATGTCCCCAAGCCGTACTGTGCCAAATCAAAATAAGAAATCTCCACCGGAATCCTTGCCATTTTTTCACCGGTAACAGGTGAATTCGCAAAGTCCCCGTTATCACTTACCGACAAATAAACTGTGATGCTTTCTGTATTTGATGAAATATCTTCACCATCTGTCGCAAGAGCCACTGTTGTCATAGCCAACATACACACCAAAACTAAACTTAAAATTCTTTTTTTCATTGTCTTTCTCCTTTTTAATTGTTTTGCCGTAAAAATCTATTGTTTTTCCTATCACTCCCTCAGATATTTTCAAAAAAGAATTTACGGCAAACAAAAAAGCTGCAACACAAAGGTGTTACAGCCGATTTTCTGTAATTGGAGTATGCAAACAACGAAAATATTCTTTGCACAATTAAAAATACACACCATATATACCGTAGTAGTATTTTTGTTTTAAGCATGTCTCCCGACTTACACATCATCATATCCCACTTCTGTCTTCCCAACCCTGCCGGTCAGTGACTGCAAAAACTTTGCAACGAAACGGGTACTCCGTGCTTACGGTGGCGGCACCGCTCGTGAATTTCACACGATTCCATCTTAGCCCATACCGATTGAAATCAGCATAGGAACATAAAACAATTCCTATATTCTTTTTTACATATTTATTTTAGCATATATTTCTCCAACAATCAACCCCCAACACAAAAAGCTGCAAATAATTTGAAAAATTTTAGAAAAACCCTTGCAAAACTCTTTTGGGTATGTTATAATAATCATCGTGTTAAATGCCGGTGTGGTGGAATTGGCAGACGCGCTGGACTCAAAATCCTGTGGTAGCAATACCGTATCGGTCCGACCCCGATCACCGGCACCAGAGAAAATCCTGTCTTATGACAGGATTTTTGTTTTTCAGAAAGGTCTCTTCACTTTTGAACATAAAGTATTTTTTTGAAAAATTTTATAAAAACCCTTGCAAAACTCAAAAGTTTCTGTTATAATACTTTAAGTTGATTAATTATGCTTGTACTTAGGAGGTGTATATATAATGGCAAAGTGCGAAATTTGCGGAAAAGAATTGAAGTTTGGAATCAAGGTTTCTCACTCACACCGTCGTTCAAACAGAACATGGAAGCCTAATATCAGAAGGGTTAGAGCAGTTGTTGATGGCACTCCCAAGAGGGTTTACGCTTGCTCAAGATGTCTTAGATCTGGTAAAGTTCAGAGAGCTGTTTAATATTCAAACAAAATTTAAGAGACATATATGCATCTGCATATATGTCTCTTTTAATTTATGTACTTTTTTGCATTAATCCACATCATTCTTGATTTTGAAAATGCTTTTCAAAATACCCCGCAAGAATTTTGGGGCTTTTACAACAACTATTTTCAAAAAAATCTCCCCTTTCTATCACCTTTTTACTAACATGCATATTCCCGTCCCAATGAACACCAACCCCAAAAGGGTTATCAAAAGGTATCTGGGTATCACATACGCCATAAACAATCCCAAGCCTATAGCTATCATGAAAAACCCCAATCCACAAGGACGAGCCTGACAGCATCTTTTCTTTCTCAACATTTATACCACCAACCCTTTTGTTTTATTATATTCATTCTCTCATTTTTGGTTACGGGTATCAAAAAAGCCCGGTTCTCCGGGCTTTTATATTGAGTTTAAAGTAGTTCTTTGCGAAGTTCTGCGGCTGATTTGGGACTCAAAAGACCCGGTGCAATATCAAATACCGTTTTGCATCCGCTGTCCCCTGACTGACTGAGTTTATACGCCGCACGTGCATACGCTGTGATAACAGATGCTGTGAACTCAGGGTTGGAATCAAGTTTAAGGCTGTATTCAATTATATGATTATTTTCAAGGTTTTCACCTGTTCTTCCGCTCCGGATAACAAACCCACCATGAGGAATTCCGCCATGTTCACGGTTAAGTTCTTCCTGAGAAATAAAATGAACAATCGTATCATAATCTGCAAAGTAGTTGGGCATGGTTTTAATCTCATTCTCGATTCTGTCCTTATCCGCATCCTCTTCAACTACTACAAAACACTCACGTATATGTTTTTCTCTTGTGGTAAGTTCAGGGTTTTCTCCCTTTCTGACTGCATCCAGTGCTTTCTCTACAGGGATGGTATATTGTTTGGCATCAAGAACCCCGTCAATTCTGCGAATTGCATCGGAGTGTCCCTGACTTACGCCCTTGCCCCAAAATGTGTAATCCTTGCCGTCGGGCAAAACAGCACCTGCATACATCCTGTTGAGGGAAAACATTCCGGGGTCCCAGCCTACCGAAATTATTGCCACATTCCCTGCATCTTTTGCTGCCTTGTCAACATTTTCAAAGTGCTGAGGAATCTTAGCGTGAGTATCAAAACTATCAATTACATTATATAACTTTGCAAGCATAGGTGTTTGCTCCGGCAAATCCTTTGCACTGCCACCACAAAGAATCATAACATCAATCTTGTCTGTCATTTTCTGTGCTTCATCAACGTGACACACCTTGACTCCATCGGTTTTTATTTTTACGGTTGACGGGTCACGGCGGGTAAACACCGCCACAAGCTCCATGTCAGGATTCTGACGGATGGCACACTCGTTGCCTCGTCCCAAATTTCCATAACCGTAAATTCCAATCCTTATACTCATTTTATCAAAACCTTTCTGTCATCAAATCACAAAAATTATAGCATAAACCGACCTCTTTTACAAGTTTTTTTGAAAAAATTTTTACCCATACAATAAATTCCAAAAACAGTTGTTTTTTTGTGCGTTTTGTGTTAAAATCTATTTATACTGATGATTGGAGAATTGCTTTATGAAACCCATAGTAGCCATTGTAGGCAGACCTAATGTAGGCAAGTCTACTTTATTCAATAAAATTTCAGGCAAGCGTATTGCCATTGTGGAGGACACCCCCGGCATTACCCGTGACCGTATTTATGCCGATGCTGAGTGGCTTGGTCGCGAATTCACATTGATTGATACCGGCGGTATTGAGCCTTACAGCAAGGATATAATTCTTTCGCAAATGCGCAGACAGGCCAACCTTGCCATTGACACTGCAGATGTTATTCTCTTTGTTGTCAATGTCCGTGATGGCATGACTGCCGCTGACAAGGATATTGCCGCAATGCTTCAGAAATGTGGCAAGCCTGTTATCTTGGTTTGCAATAAGGTTGACAACCCAGGTCAGCCACCCATGGAGGTTTACGAATTTTATAACCTTGGTCTTGGCGACCCCATGATGGTTTCCTCAATACACGGCTTGGGTGTTGGAGATTTGCTGGATGCAGTCCTTGAGCACTTCCCAGAAAATGATGAAACCCCTGACGATGAAGAAGTCACACATATTGCCATTGTGGGCAAACCAAACGCAGGAAAATCATCTTTGGTTAACCGTCTCCTTGGTGAAGATCGTGTTATTGTAAGTGATATTGCAGGTACCACCCGTGACGCCATTGACAGCCAGCTTGTTCGAAACGGTAAGAAGTATGTTCTGATTGATACTGCAGGTATGCGAAAGCGTGGCAAGATTGACGAAAATGTTGAACGCTACAGCGTTGTCCGTGCTCTCACCTCTATCGAAAGAGCAGATGTGTGCGTTATTATGATTGATGCAACCGAGGGCGTAACAGAACAGGATACAAAAATCGCAGGTTATGTCCACGAGCAGGGCAAAGCTGCTGTTTTTGCCGTGAACAAGTGGGATTTGATTGAAAAAGAAACAAATACAATGAAGAACTTTAAGGATAACCTCCTTGAAGGATTCAATTTTATGATGTATGCAGAATCAATCTTTATATCCGCAAAGACAGGTCAGCGCGTAAACGACCTTTTTGAAATGGTTGACCTTGCTGTAGAAGAAAACAAAAAGCGTATTTCGACAGGACTGCTCAACGATGTAATCAATGACGCAATCGCAATGGTTCAACCCCCATCAGACAAGGGCAAGCGTTTGAAAATCTACTACGGAACTCAGGCAAGCATAAAACCACCAACCTTTGTTTTGTTTGTAAACGATTCGGACTTGGCACATTATTCGTATATAAGATACCTTGAAAATAAAATACGTGCCGCCTTCGGCTTCAAGGGTACACCAATCAAATTTATAATCCGCGAAAAAGGCGACAAGGTTTAAAGAGGAGATTTCATTATGGATATAGCTTATAATCTTATTATTCTTGTTGTTGCATATCTGCTTGGCAGCATAAACACATCTATCATTGTTTCAAAAATTTTAATTGGTGACGATATACGTAACCACGGCAGCGGAAACGCAGGTGCAACAAACACATTGCGTACCGTAGGCAAAAAGGGTGCTATTCTGGTTGTGCTCGGCGATGTCCTGAAAGCCATAATCGCAATTATACTGGCAAAGTTCATCGCTAGGGATTCTTCCTCTGCAACATATATTGCAGGTATAGGCGCAGTGTTGGGACACAACTTCCCACTCTACTTCAAATTCAAGGGTGGCAAAGGAATTATCGTTTCAACTGTTGCTATTTTGTTTGCAGACCCAGCTTTGGGACTCATTACAGCAATTGTTGCAATTCTCATTATGGCTGTTTCAAAATATGTATCTTTGGGCAGCATAAGCGGTGCAGTTTTGTTTGTTGTCCTTGCCATACTCTTCAGGAACAACAATCCAGATTTTGTGGTATTTGCAACCATGCTTGCTTTGCTTGCAATTTATATGCATCGAAGCAATATTGTCCGTCTTCTTGCAGGACAGGAAAACAAACTTAACTTCAGCAAAAAAGATTAGGAGGCGATATCATGGCTGATATTTGTGTTTTAGGCAGTGGCGGCTGGGGTACAGCCATTGCTATATTGCTACACAACAACGGACACAAGGTTACCTTGTGGTCATATTTGAAAACCGAGAGCGACGACCTTAAAAAATTCAGAGAAAACAAGCCTTTTCTCCCCGGGGTTTCTATTCCTGAAGGCATTTCCTTTGACTCAAATCTTGAATGTTGTTGCAATAAAGATTTAATCGTCATTGCTACGCCCTCACACGGCATCCGCAGTGTAGCATCTAAAATCAAAGATTTTCTTCCCAATGGTCAGGTTGTCCTCAATATATCAAAGGGCATTGAAGAGGGAACCTATCTAACCATATCCCAGGTTTTAAAAGAGGAACTTCCTCAATGCAAAATTGCAGTTATGTCAGGACCCAGTCACGCAGAAGAAGTTTCGCGAAACATTCCCACCACCAATGTTGTGGCATCTGATAATTTAGAGACCTCCTCTTATATCCAGGAAATTTTTATGAGCAATACTTTCAGGGTTTACACAAGCAGCGATATAACCGGTGTAGAGCTTGGTGGTTCACTAAAGAACGTCATTGCCCTATGTTGCGGAATTTTGGACGGTCTTGGCTGCGGCGACAATACAAAAGCCGCCCTCATGACCCGTGGTCTTGTGGAAATGACTCGTCTTGGTGTTGCCATGGGTGCAAAGGCCGAAACGTTTTCAGGACTTTCAGGCATTGGTGATTTGATTGTAACCTGTACCAGCATGCATTCAAGAAACCGCCGGGCCGGAATTCTGATTGGCAAAGGCATGTCCCCCGAGGACGCACAGAAAGAAGTTAATATGGTTGTGGAGGGTGTTCGCAGTTGCAAAGCTGCCAAAGAACTTGCCGACAAAAAGTCGGTTGAAATGCCTATTATTTCTGAGGCATATGATGTTTTGTTCAATAGCAAAAAGGCATCTGATGCAATATCAAACCTTATGAGACGCGATAAAAAGCAAGAATCCGAAATCGAATTCCTGAATATTATATAGGGAATTATCAAACAGAAAGGTATGAATCAAATGGACATTAACTCCTTATCTTCTCACTTCAAAAAAGCAACCGAGCTTTTGCCCAAAGGGGCTTTCCTGACAACACACCAGAGTGGAAAAACAAATACAATGACCATTGGCTGGGGAAGTTTTGGTTTTGAATGGGGAATTCCTGTGGCAGAAGTCATGGTTCGTGAAAGTCGTTTTTCGAAAGACGCTATGGACAAAAATCTTGAATTTACACTTACCTTCCCATATGACGAAAGCATGAAACAAGCTCTGGCTTTTTGTGGCAGTCATTCAGGTCGGGATACGGACAAAATTGCAGAATGCAACCTCAATCTAATCAATGCAAAATCAATAAGTACACCCGTTGTTGCATGCAAAGGTCTTGTTTTTGAATGCAAGGTTGTTGCCAAGGCTGAAATGAATTCCAACGCCACCTCCACCGATGTATTGGATAAGTGGTATAAAAACGGTGATTTGCATACATTTTATTATGCTTCCATTGAAGACTGTTACGAGATTGATTAAAGAAATTTTAAAAAAAGTATTGACAAATACAAAATACAGGTATATAATACATTGTAATTTGAATATCACAGAAAAACTATGACGAAGACGGTCGGTTTACAAAGTCTTGAGAGAGTTGGCGGTTGCTGCGAGCCAATGACGGAGTTTGCCAATGACCCATCACTTCCGAGTTGGAGATCCGAAAGCTGATTTTGCAAGTAGATATCTCCCGTGAATTGCTACGTTAAGGCAAAGGGCTTGTTAGAGCCTGCTGAGTGGCGGAAATTGTTCCGCAATTTGAGTGGTACCGCGAGTTTTATAACCCGTCTCAAAATTTGAGACGGGTTTGTTTTTTTTGTGACATTCCTTTAAATTTTCCGAAAGGGGATATGAAAAATGGATTACAAATTAAAAGACGTGGCTGAACGTATCAAAGATTTACGCGAGGCAAAGGGCTACACCCAGGAAGAACTTGCCAAACTTACAGGTGTTTCTGTTGAAGACTACAAAACCCTTGAAATGGGCGAAACCGACTTCAGCTTTACCTTTATTTACAAATGTGCAAAAGCATGTAATGTTGAAGTTGTTGATATCCTTGAAGGCACAAGTTCAACGCTTACCTCCTACGCCGTAACACGCAAAGGCGAGGGACTGAAAATTGTCCGCAAACAGGGCTTTGTATCCGGCAAGCCCCGTTTGGCTCACCGTTTTATCCGTTTCATATCCCGGGACAAGTCCCAGTGTGGCATATTTGCTTTTACCCAGGGTATGA
>JAZRNA010000031.1:0-29410 GCA_045647945.1 Clostridia bacterium | reverse complement strand
GAGGTGAAACCAGACCGCAGATAATACCGGTAGCAGCACCAAAAACAGCGGCGCAAACAAGGCGGGATTTGCCCTCACATTTTGTTATATAGTAGAAATTAAATGAGAATTCTGTGTCAAGGCAGGCTTCAATAAATTTTATAATCAATGAGCCGTCCAGAAGACTTGTCAGATTTATATCGAAAAGATAGAGAACTGCCCCTGCAACAAGGGCAATCAAGGACAAAACAAAGCCGCCGCCTGAAAAAATTGACAGAATCAAGTCAGCGAGTGCCCCTGCAAAAATGAACACACCTATAAACCGGAGATTAAGTGCCAGAAAGTTGTGCAGCAAATATTTGAATGAACGTATAATGAAACTCTTTTCTTTCAGGGGTACAAGCCTTTCGGTATGTTTTTCCTGTATTTTTTCCAGCAAAAGAAAAGGGGAAAAACAAATTTTACCCCACAGGCTGGAACTTGCGGTGTTTTCGGACAGCAAAGTTCTGCGGAACAGATTGGTGATGCGACTGCTTTGCCATTGCTGTGATATGAAAGAGTATATACGGCAAAGGACCTTGTATATTATGCTGTTTTTAATCAGGCTGTTCCATGCATAGAGCCAGAGAGTCATGAAATATCCGTTAGTCTTCATTGTTTAGCCTCCTGATTTGCTTGAATTCGTCAATTCTGAGGACAAAACCCAGAATAAGATATATTATCAGTGTACATGCGGCACAAATTCCTGCATGGACAAGAGTTCCAAGGAAACCTGTGCCGAAAAAGTTGGTCAAAGGATACAGAATTGCCGCTACAAAACCGCTTACAACAGCACAGAATAAGATTTTAAGTATATTTTTGGCAAAGGGTTTTGTGATAAGCCCTTGCTTGCGTTTGTTTATCATAAAGATAAGGAAAGCCGCCATAAACAGGGAACTTACCGCACTTGCCAGAGCAAGACCGCCGATGCCCATATCAAGAAGTTTGACAAAGGCAAAAGCGGAAACCAGATTGACAAGAACCCCAAGAATGGATGTATACATAGGAGTCTTGCCGTCTCGGATGGCATAGAAACTCTTGTTGAGGATTTCGCATACGGCATATCCTGTCATGCCAAAGGAATAATAAAAAAGTGCGGTAGCTGTAATTCTGGTATTTTCGGCAGTGAATTCGCCTCGTTCAAACACGATTTTGATGATGGGTTCGTTTAAGGCAATAAACATTGCTGAAACATATGCGATGATAAATACTATCCAACCAAGGGAGAGCTGTGTGGTCAGAGCAAAACCTGAATCGTCATCTCCGGCACTCTGACGAGAGAGTTTTGGAAAGATGAAGTTGGTAACAGCGTATGCAAAGACGCCAACCATAATAATATAAATTTTGTTTGCCCAGTTGAGACCGGAAACTGCACCGTCACCCATTGATGAGCCAAAAGCCATGTTGATTACAACACAGAGTGGCTGGACCCAGGAACTGACGAGAACCGGAACAGCCAGTTTTGCCGCATCAATAATCCCTGAATCACGGAAATTAAGACAAGGACGATAACGATACCCCTTTTTAACAAGATGGGGAATTTGCACAAAAAGCTGTGATGCCCAGGCAACCAGCATTGATACAATAACTCCCGTAAGCCCGAATTTGTTGCCTGCCAAAAGCAGATACAGAATCATTATCAAATTTGACACGACACTTATGATTGACGGAATATTGAATTCGTCAAAGGATTGCAGTATACCAACGGAGGTATAGGCTGCTGCTGTAAATATGATTGAGGGGAAGAGAATTCGCAAAAGCCTTGCGGTTTCCGCAACCTTTGCGGTGTCATAACCCGGAACCATGAGACGGACAATAGGCTCTGCGAAAATCATACCAAGGGCAGATGCCACGACCGCAAATGTAACCACAACAGTCATAAAATTGTTGGCAAAGAGCATTGCCCGTTCTTTGCCGTCGCGTTCGAGGAATTTGTTGAACACAGGGACAAAAGTGGACAGAATGGCAACCCCCAGCGTCATATCAAAAAAGAGCAGAGGGATTTGGGTCGAGGTGTTTATCACATCCGACGCATAACCCTGACCATATACACTTGCGATAAGTGTTTCACGCAGAAGTCCCATAAATTTTGCACAAAATATGATTACAGCCATAAAACCGATTGTACGTACGGTTTTTGCCTGAGAACCGGTCTTCAATAAATCACTTCCTTAAAAGGTAGCAAACCTGCATAATTATATATAGTATATCATAGAATTCCCCAAAAGTAAAGCGGATTGACGGCAATTTATATTTGTGATAGAATAATGACAAACAAGAAAGGTTTTGAAGATATGAAAAAATTCAAATGGGGATTTGTAATAATAATTGTTGTGACGTTGTTTGCGGGGCTTTTTTACCAAAATGTGCTGAAAGATAATGGGTATGAAAGAACCGAGTTTATGTTTGACACACAGTGCACAGTTGCTGCTTACGGCAAGGATGCAAAGGCGGCGGTAGAGGCGGTTTTTGACAGGTTGGCGGAAATTCATGATGCTACAAATTTCTTCTCGGATGACTCTCAGGTAGGGATGATTAACAATGCATTGGCTGGTGAAGAAATAGAAGTTTGTGAGGATGTTTATCAAATATTATCTGCGGCATTTGAAATAGAGGGTGCATCGGAAGGTGCTTTTGATGTGACAATTGCACCAGTGGTTGCCCTGTGGGATTTTGCAGGGGGCGGTCGCGTGCCTGAGACTTCGGAAATCGCACAAGCCCTTGAAAGTGTGGGCAACGACAAGATACTGTTTGACCGAGAGAGGAAGATTGTTGCAAAAACAACTGATTCTGCAAAAATTGACCTTGGCGGTGTGGCAAAGGGTTATGCAGGGGATGTTGCAATAGAAGTGCTTGAAAATTTTCAGGTAGATGGAGCAGTTGTGGATTTGGGAGGAAATATAACCGTTATGGGAAACAATCCCAACACAAAAAACGGCCGATGGCGAATTGGTATGCAAAAACCATATTCTCCCACAGGTGAGTTTGATGAGGTTTTGGAAGTCGCAAATGGTGCAGTAGTCACCAGCGGAACATATCAAAGGTTTTTTGAGAAGGATGGTGCCAGATATCATCACATAATTGATCCCCGCACAGGATATCCTGCAGACAGGGAGTACAGCGGTGTTACTGTGGTTGCGGAAAGTGGGCTTTATGCAGATTGCCTTGCCACCGCGTGTTTTGTGCTGGGCAATGATGAGGGACAAAGGTTGGCAGAAAAATTTGGAGCTGAAATATATTTTCGGTGACAGAATGATTGACAGAACCTGAACAAAAAGGTATAATTTAAGTATTATATTAGAAGAAAAAACTTGGAGAAAATAAAATGGGCTTTTTTGAGACTTTTTTTGATAAGATAATAATGACTTTTTTTGTGTCAATGGTGCCTGTGCTGGAGCTAAGAGGAGCGATCCCCATAGCAACTGCGGCAGGTATTGATTTGTGGCTGGCTATTTGTGTGTCCATAATCGGCAATATGGTGCCGGTACCCTTTATTATAATTTTTATTCGCAAGATTTTTGAGTGGATGAGACGTGTAAATGACAGATTTGACAAATTGGTAACATACTTTGAGCAAAGGGCTGACAAACACAAGGCGACGGTGAACCGATATAAATTTTGGGGACTTTTTATTCTGGTGGCCATACCTTTGCCGGGCACGGGCGCATGGACCGGTGCTTTGGTTGCTGCAATGATGGAAATGCGGCTTAAAGACGCAGTTCCTGCAATTTTCTTGGGAGTTGTGGGTGCAGGCATTATTGTTGCGTTAGTTACAGCAGGGGTTATTTCAATGGCTATTTGATGAAACGGGGTGGCTTTATGCTGTTTGGTACCGAAAACTTTGAATTCAGGATTCTGGAATCCTTGCACAATGCAGTTGACGGAGAAATCACAGACTTTCTTATGACAGGTATTTCGGCATTGGGAAATGCGGGTTTCTTGTGGATTTTGGCGGCGGTTGCCATGATGATTTCAAAAAAATACAGAAAAGCCGGTTTTGCTGTTGCAGTAGGACTTGTAATGGGTCTGGCTTTTGGGAACATAATTCTCAAAAACCTTGTTGCACGACCAAGACCGTGTTGGATTTTTGAAGTGCCTGAGCTGCTTATAACTGTGCCAAGGGATTATTCGTTCCCGTCTGGGCACACCCTTTCGTCATTTACATCAGCACTTGTAATTTTTGATGCAAACAAACGATGGGGAATTGTGGCTTTTGTTGTTGCCGCCGTTATGGCTTTTTCCAGAATGTATTTGTTTGTACATTTCCCTACAGATATTTTTGGTGGAATTGTTCTGGCGGTTGTTGTCTGGCTGTTGGTGAGAACCCTCTTTAAAAAGAAAAAATAAAGATAAATACAGGCTGCAGTATTTTGTGCTGCAGCCTCTATTTTTTGTAAAAAGCAGAGAGGTTAAGGGTGTGTAACCAAAAATTAACAAATTTGTAATAATGTTTGGTAAAATTGAGGGATATTTCTCACTTTATTTCTACATATTTCAAAAAAATAATTGGTGTTTTCTATTGAAAACATACAAATTTCAATGTATAATAATATCTGGAGTATTTTATTCAGATGAGGGATTTTGTAATGAAGAAAACACTTTTGTCGGCTATTATTGTCGTTATATTCATTATTTCTGCGTTGCCGCTTGGTGTTTTTGCTGCGGACTTCCCTGACGTGGAAAGAGAACACTCAAATTATGATGCCATTATGCATCTTACAGAGCTTGGAGTTATTGCCGGATATGATGACGGTACTTTCAAACCTGACAGGGAGATTACCCGGACAGAATTCTGTGCACTTATGGCAAGGACTTTGGGGTATGATAAGGAAACTTATGTTGTGACAGGAGTTCCCTTTGATGATGTCAGTGAGGGATACTGGGGCGTAGCGTACATTTCTTTTTGCTATGAAAAGGGTCTCATAAACGGCATGGGGGACGGAACATTTGCCCCTGCCAACAAGGTCACCATGGGACAAGCTGTGAAAATGGCTGTTTGTGCCGTAGGCAAGGAACCGGAGGCACTCAAAAATCAGGGCGAAAAGTGGTATTCCGGGTATATGCGTGTTGCAGAGAAATATGATTTGCTGGAAGAGACCAATCAAACAGCAGAGGAAAATGCAATAAGACAGAATGTGGCGCAGATAGTTTACAACATGGTGTTGTCAGGACTTGTTGAGGAAGAGGAAAAGCTCCCCGAAGACAGCGAAACAAGTGATGACCAAACCGATGAAGATGAAAAGGATGAAGAAGAAGTACTTACCGAACTTGAAAAAACATATTTAAAAAAAGATTTCTCGGATGTAAAGGTTATTCTTGTTGACCCGGGGCATAATTATGAGGGCAAGGATACTGGTGCAGAAAACACGGAACTTGAGGTCAGAGAGGAAGAGATAACCTGGCTCATTGCAGACAAGCTCAGGGAAGAACTTGAGGATATGGGATACATTGTGGTTATGACCCGTGAAGAAATGACCGACAGTATTGCCAACACTTCAACCACAGAGAGCCTCCAGGCAAGGGTGAATATGGCACATGATGTGCTGGCTGACCTTTATATATCAATCCACTGCAATACAGGGGGCGGTTCAGGAATCGAGACCTATTGTTTCAGTCTGGGTGGATATGCGGCAAGACTTGCCGAATTGGTTCAGGACAAGGTTCCGGATGCAACGGGGCTTTATGACAGAGGGGTAAAAACCGCCAACTTTTTTGTAAACAAGAATACATTGATGCCGTCAATCCTTGTGGAAACAGGGTTTATGGACAATAAAAAAGATATGGAAATTCTTACATCCCGGGAGGGACAGAGGCAAATTGCGGTGGCGATTGCCGAGGCTGTGCGGGAATATGATATGATGGAACCTATTAAAAGGATGATACAAGAGGAAGAACAAAATGATGAAGAAGCCTGAACTGCTTGCACCTGCAGGCAGCCTTAGTAAATTGAAGATTGCCATAACCTATGGTGCTGATGCTGTATATGTGGGAGGAGAGGAGTTTTCTCTCCGTGTAGCAGCAGAGAATTTTTCGCCGGAAGAACTGGCGGAGGGCGTGGAGTTTGCCCACGGCCGTGGGAAAAAGGTTTATTTAACAGCGAATATTATCCCACACAATTCGGACATTGAGGAATATGAGGACTTTTTAAAGAAGTATTCCAAGGCTGGATTTGATGCGGTTATTCTTTCGGATTTGGGAATGTTCCAATTGACACGGGAACTTGCTCCCGACCTTGAAATACACATAAGCACTCAGGCTAATAATGTGAACTTTAAAAGTGCCGAAAGCTGGTACAAAATGGGTGCTAAAAGGGTTATTCTCGCAAGGGAGATGTCTCTTGATGAAATTTGTGAAATCAGGAAGAAAACTCCTGAGGGATTGGAACTTGAGGCGTTTGTTCATGGTGCAATGTGTATATCTTATTCCGGCAGATGTCTGCTCAGCAATTATATGACGGGCAGAGACAGCAACTTGGGTGCATGTGCACATCCCTGCAGGTGGAAATACTTCCTTATGGAAGAAACCCGACCTGGTGAATATATGCCGGTGGTTGAAAACGAGAGGGGAACCTTCATATACAATTCAAAGGATTTGTGTATGATTGAACATATTGACAAGCTTGTGGAATCCGGCCTTGACAGTTTTAAAATAGAGGGCAGGGTAAAGACAGAATATTATCTGGCGACGGTTGTTAAGGCATACCGTGACGCTATTGATGCATATTTTGAAAATCCGCAAGGGTTTAAACCAGACCCTGAGTGGCTTGAGGAACTCAAAAAGGTAAGTCACCGGGACTACACAACGGGATTTTTCTTTGGAAAGCCGGGAGATAAGGAGCAGAACTATGAAACCAGCTCCTATATCCGCAACTACGAACTTCTGGGTATTGTGGAGAGTTATGACGAAGAAACAAAAATGCTTTCAGTTGTTCAGAAAAACAGATTTTTCAAGGGCGGAGAGGTTGAATTCCTGCAGCCCCATGGGAAATTCATAAAGCACAAAATTGAGTATATGGAAGACGAGGACGGCAACGAATTGGAAGTGGCAAACAAACCACAAAGGATTGCCCGAATCCGGATAGATGTTCCCATTGAACAGGATGCCATGATGCGCGGTGTCAGGGATAAATAACTCATGGAAAATTATTAAGTTTATATATTTCAACAAAATGGAGGTAAGAAAGATGAAATTATCAAAAAGACTTTTAAGTATGCTGATTGTAGTTGTTTTTTGTCTGACAAGCTTTGCAGTTGCTCCAGTTTCTGCTGCTTTTACAGACCTTACAGAAGAACATTACGCATATGATGCAGTGAACGTCCTCAGCAAACTGGGCGTTATCAACGGTTATGAGGAAAACGGAAGTTTCAACTTCAAACCCGATAACAACGTAACAAGAGCGGAATTTGCAGCAATGCTGCTTAGAACACGCGGTATGGGAAATGTAGGCTCAACCAGCCTTGAAAATCCCCCATTCCCCGATGTTACAACTCCTGATGTTTCATGGGCTATTGCCAATATCAGAACAGCTCGTGAGCTTGGTATCATCAACGGCTACGATGATGGAACATTCAAGCCTAACAACAACGTTTCTTATGAAGAAGCGGTAACAATGATTGTTCGTGCTCTGGGCTACGGTGAAATGGGTTCCGAGGGTGCTTTCTGGTATTCAAAATATATTATGACAGCAACATCTCTTGGGTTCCTGGATGGTGCCGGCGGAGCTATTGCAACACCTGCAACACGCGCAACCATTGCCAGCATGCTTTACAACTGTCTTGAGGTAAATCTTGCAGAAAACAACACAATTACAGACAAGACAATCCTTGAAAACGATTTAAAGCTGACAAAGATGGTTGGCTATATCTCATCAAATCCAGCAATCAGCCTTTCTAAGCCTGACGCAAATCTTCGTGCTGATGAGGTTGAGATTACAGTTAATGGAGTTGCATCCACATACAAGGTAGATGATGCATCAAAGTATAACGACATGCTTGGTGCACAGATTGAATTCTATTATCAGAATGATTTCAACACCGGACTCAAGACACTTCTCCTGGCAACAGTGAAAAACAGCACAACTGTTAAGATAGATGCAAGATTTATACAGAGTGCATCAGCGGCAGCTATTAGCTATCTCAAGAGTGAAGATGCTCAAAGAGATATCGTTGCCAATATTTCACCAAGTAGTGTTGTTGTATATAATGGTAAGCTCTATGGCACAGCTGCAGATGATACAAGTACTTTTGCAACATATTATGGTGCAAAGGGTATACCGGAGATTGGCAGATTGGAGCTTCTTGACCGTGATGGCGACAATATCTATGATGTGGTATTTGTTTATGACTATGATGTATATTTTGTGTCATCGGTTACGCCATCTGACTATAAGGTTACAGATAATGACCTTAGAAGGGGAATGAGTGATAGCGACAGACAGATTACATTGAATTATAGAACAGAAGAAATTAACTTTTATACTGCTGATGGAGCAGAAACAGCGTTCAGTGCAATCAAGAAGGGCAGCGTTATATTCGTTGCTGAAAGCAATCATGTAGGCGGAGCGAAGGATGTGATTGTGTGCAATGACACAGTTTCCGGCAAGGTTGCGGGAACAAGTTCATCAAAGGGGTATACAATCAACGGCAAAAATTATAAGGACTCAGCTCTTGCACCATGGAACAATGTTATTACAGGGGCAACACCCAGTTTGACTACTGCTCCGACCATGGGAGACACTGCCAAGTTCTATCTTGATATGGAAGGCAATATCATTTGGTATGACAAGACAGAAGCTGCATCAAATCAGCAATATGGTTATGTTACTGGGGCAGGTGTTGACACAAACAGCTTTTCAAGCACTGCTCAAGTAAATATCGTTACAAGGTCTAACACGTCAGGAACTCTCTATACAATAACAACAAAGAGTAAGCTTAATGGTGTTGTTGTAGGAGATATAGATGATTTTGTGGACTTGCTTGATGCGGCCAGTCAGGGAAGCGCTGACCCTACAACTAAAGATGGTGACTTTAAACAGCTTGTAAAATTTTCAACAACAAAGGGAACAGAAATAGAAGAAATTGTAACCTACGAACCTCAGGCTGCAGGTGCGGATATTGTTACAGATAAGCTTTACTGTCATAGTGGAATAAATAAAGCAACAAACAGTAGCTATAGTTCTTCAAGCAGGGAAATGACCCAAAGCTCTACTAAAATCTATTTGGGTAATGCTACAATTATTGCTACACCAAGCTACACTGGCTCATCTGGAAAGTATAAGTTTATGAGTGTTGGTGAATTGGTAAATGGCAACTATGAAATTGAAGTTTTTGATGTTACCAAAACAAATTCCGCTAAAGTAGTGGTTATTCACAGTGGTGAAGCAAACGTAGGTGGGGTTACAGGTAAGTCACCAGCGTTGGTAATAACAGACATTGAAAAGCCTATTATTGACGGAGAGACCAGATATGTAATAAAAGGCTATCAAGGAAAAGATGAAAAAACGTGGACACTTTCCAACACAGATTCTGCTACAGTAACTACAGCACCAACTCTCCAGAAGGGTGATATGATAAGGGTCGGCACAGACTTTGATGGTTATTATACAGTGAAAGCTGATGATATTATCTTTAGCATGGCTGCAGGTTATCGTGATACAGCTATAACCAAAAAATCAGATCCATCATCTAATGATCAGAATGTTTATCCCAAGGTGGCACAAGTAAACGGAAATGTTGCGTGCAGATTTATTTGGGGTTCGGCATATCAGTATGATGGTAATTCAGGGGATCGTTTCATCGTATCTGCCGACTCAGCGCTTCTTGGTGTAGGAGAGACACCCACTAACACATTTGCCATGGTCAAAGGCGACTTCACAAATGCACAGATTTTCAAATTTAAAGCTAATGAAACAGAACTTATCCATGACGTTACTGCGGATGGATACGAGAGTGTTCTTGCTGGACTCACTTACAGTGATTCAGGAAGTGTTCCATCAGAGTTGTTCATCTATATGACAGGAACAGGAAAAGCAGTTCAAACAATGATTATTGTTGAAAGATAATAATAACAAAGGTCACATGGTTATGCCGTGTGACCTTTTTTCTGTTAAAAAAACAGTCCACATATTATTGTGTGGACTGTTTTTGTTTTAATCATTTTAATCTTTCATAAGTGTAACAAGTACTGCCTTTTGTGCGTGGAGGCGGTTTTCTGCCTCGTCAAAGATTTCGTTTGCATGTGCTTCAAAAACCTCTGCAGTGATTTCCTCGCCGCGATGAGCGGGCAGACAATGAAGAACCATTGCATCATCTTTTGCCACATTCATAAGTTCAGCATTTATCTGGTAGCCCTCAAATATCTTTTTGCGGTCTGCAATCTCAGATTCCTGACCCATTGATGCCCATACGTCTGTAACCAGGATGTCTGCATCCTTTGCCGCATCAACAACCGAGTCAGTGCACAAAAATTCGCCGTTTTCAGATGCCCATTTCATAAGGTCACTATCTGGTTCATAGCCCTTGGGGCATGCGATTGCAAAGCTGAGCCCCATTTTGATTGCACCCACAAGCAAGGAGTTTGCCATGTTGTTGCCGTCACCAATAAAGCACATCTTCAGGTTCTTAAAGCTGCCCTTATGTTCACGGATGGTCATCAAGTCTGCCAATACCTGACAAGGATGACAGTAGTCAGTAAGACCATTTATAATGGGGATTGAGCCGTATTTCGCCAAATCCTCAACTTCCTTTTGCTGGAATGTACGAATCATAATTCCGTCAAGGTATCTGGAGAGGACTCTTGCTGTGTCTTCCACAGGTTCGCCTCTGCCTATCTGTAAATCGTTTGAACTTAAGAAGAGGGGATATCCGCCCAGGTCATACATACCCACTTCAAATGATACACGGGTACGGGTTGAAGATTTTTCAAAAATCATACCCAAAGTTTTGCCCTCAAGATATCTGTGAGGGATACCATTTTTCTTGTCGTATTTAAGCTGGTCTGCCAAATCCAGGATATCTGTGATTTCCTGAGTGGAGAGGTCTGAAAGTTTAAGCAAATGTTTCATTTTTCAAATTCCTTTCTTTATATCAAAGTGATTCAATTACTGATTTTAAAATATCAATACCTTTGTCAAGCTCTTTCCGGCTGATGTTCAGGGGTGGAAGAAGTCTGACTTTATCTTTTGCAGTGAGAACCAAAAGACCGTGCTCCAGACATTTCTGCAATATTTCTTTCGCGTCCTTGTCTGTTTTTATTCCCAGCATATAACCCATGCCGCATACCTCTGATACGCCCTTTATCTCTTTAAGGTGTGAAATCAGATAATTGCTGTTTTGGGTCACAGATTCAAGAAAAGCATCGTCTATACGGCTTAAAACATTCACAGCACCTGCAGCGGATATTGGATTGCCGCCAAAGGTGGAACCATGACTGCCGGCGGGCAGAATATCCTTGAGCTTTTCGGAGAAAACAGTTGCCCCTATTGGGAGACCCCCCGCAAGACCTTTTGCGGTGGTGAAAATGTCAGGTTTGATTCCAAAATGTTCAAAGGCATAGAGCTTGCCTGTTCTGCCGTTGCCTGTTTGCACCTCGTCGCAAATCAGCAGCATATCATTTTTTTCTGCAAGTTCTTTTGCGGCAAGGATAAATTCCTTTGTTAAAGGAAGAACCCCGCCCTCACCCTGAATAATTTCAAACATTATGGCACAGCAGTTTGAATCTATTGCAGATTTCAAATCATCCACATTGTTGGCTTCAACATATTTAAAGCCTTGGGTAAATGGGGTGAAGTGCTTGTGAAATACCTCCTGACCTGTGGCGGAAAGGGTTGTTACCGTTCTGCCGTGAAAACTGTTTTTCAAAGTTATAATCACGTTTTTGTCAGGATTTTGGTCTGTGCCGTATTTTCTTGCGGCTTTTATAGCACATTCGTTTGCCTCAGCTCCGGAATTTGAGAAGAAAACTTTACTCATTCCGGTTTTCTCACACAGCATCTTTGCCAGTGTGGCACAAGGTTGGGTGTAGTAGTAGTTTGAGGTATGCTGGATTGAATGGAGCTGGTCACATACAGCATTTATCCATTCCTCGTCACAGGCACCAAAGGTGTTCACTGCTATACCGCTGCCAAAATCTATATATTCTTTTCCGTCGGCATCTTTGAAAGTACTGCCTTTGCCTGAAACAAGCTCAAGGTCAAGTCTTCCGTAGGTGCCCATTATATATTTTTTATCAAGTTCCTTTGTGTTCATAAGCATCTCCAATCAGTTTACTACATCGGTGAGTTTTGTGGCAAATTCCGTTGCATCTCTTTCGCTGTTCATAGCGATGAATACAGTGTCATCACCTGCTATAACACCCACAACCTTGTCAAAATCAAGGGTTTCGATTGCCATTGCACAGCCCTGGGCAGAACCGGGAATTGTCTTTACAACAACCAGATTGCCGGCATTTTGGATTGTGATTACTGCGTGGGTAAGAACTGCTGCATAGCGTGTTTTTATATCCACATCTGTGTCTCTGCCCGGAAGAGCGTACCTGTATCTGTCATCACGGTCAGCAATTTTTATAAGGCGGAGCTCCTTGATATCGCGGGAAACTGTTGCCTGGGTAACCTCAAAACCTTCATCCAGAAGATAAGCGGTAAGCTGCCCCTGAGTTTCGATTGATTTTTCAGAAATCAGGCGTATAATCGTGCTGTGGCGATGTTTTTTGGAGCTGTGTGCAAATTCTTTTTCTTGCATAACGGAAACTCCTCTCTAAATAAACATGGTGCCGATACCCTCATCGGTAAGGGTTTCAATAAGTATTGCATGGGGCACACGGCCATCCAGAATGAATACCTTGTGTACACCCTGACGGATTGCGTCAATACAGCACTCGATTTTGGGTATCATACCCCCTGAAATAATGCCCTCGCTGATAAGTTCAGGAGCTTCGCTGACTTTAACCACGGGGATAAGGGTGGATTCGTCATCTTTATCCCTGAGCAAGCCTCGGATATCAGTCATGGAAATAAGAGATTCTGCATTGAGGATGCCTGCGATTTTTGCTGCTGCTGTGTCGGCATTGATGTTGTAAACATTACCTTGGTCGTCGCAACCTACTGTTGCAATAACGGGGATATAGCCTTTCTCTAAAACGTCAAGAATCGGTGTTGGGTCAACATTTGTCACATTGCCTACATAGCCGTGGACATCGTCAAGCTTTTCTGCTTGTATCATATGTCCGTCAAGACCGCAAAGACCCATGGCTTTGCCGCCCATTGTCTGGATAAGGTTAACCAGACTCTTGTTGATTTTGCCTGCCAGAACCATCTGCACTATATCAATAGAATCTTTGTCAGTTACGCGAAGACCGTCAATAAACTCTGTTTTAGTACCTGTTTTGGCAAGCATTTCAGAAATTTCAGGGCCGCCGCCGTGGATAAGAACCACCTTGATGCCTACAAGTGATAACAGAAGGATATCCCCCATAACGGCCTGTTTCAATTCTTCATTGAGCATGGCGTTGCCGCCGTATTTGATGACAACGATTTTGTTGTAGTAGTCCTGAATATAGGGAAGGGCCTCAATAAGTATTTTCGCGCGGTCTGCGATTGGAATATTGTTCATAGTTTATTTCTCCTTTTAAAATTTAGGTGCGGTAGTCACCGTTGATTTTAACATAATCATAAGTGAGGTCACAACCCCAAGCGGTGGCTTCACCATTGCCGTCTTCCATTGTGATGTCAATAATGATTTCGTCCTTTGAGAGGATTTCCTTTGCTTTATCCTCGCTGAAGTCAACGCTGCTGCCGTATTTGCAAACATTTATTTCACCTGCTGAAGATTTCAGAACAACCGCAATTTTGGTGACATCACAGTCTGCACCGCTATAACCGATTGCACACAAGATTCTGCCCCAGTTTGCGTCAGAACCGAACATTGCAGCCTTGAAAAGCGACGAGCAGATGACACTTTTGGCAACCACTTTTGCACTTTTTGTATCATATGCTCCGTGGACGCGACATTCAAGGAGCTTGGTTGCACCTTCGCCGTCTTTTGCAATTTCGCGGCAGAGGTGGGTTGTTACGGCTGAAAGGGCTTTGCAGAAAGTATCATAATCTTCGCCTACTTTGTCAATGGTTGGGTTTTCTGCCATACCGTTTGCCAGGACAGACACCATATCGTTGGTGGAGGTGTCGCCGTCAACAGATATCATATTGAAGGAATCCTGGATGTCAGCACTCAAAGCCTTTTGCAGAAGTTCAGGGGTGATGGAAGCATCAGTAGTAACAAAAACCAGCATGGTTGCCATGTTGGGGTGAATCATACCCGAACCCTTGGCAATACCACCTATGTGACAGGTTTTGCCCCCAAGTTCAAATGAGAAAGCCACCTCTTTTTCATGGGTATCTGTGGTGATGATTGCTGACGCGGCATCAAAACTTCCGTTTTCGCAAAGTCCGGCAACCAATTCTTCCATGCCGTTTGCCATAGGAGTAATATCAAGGGGTTGACCAATAACACCTGTTGATGCAACAACCACATCGGTGGCAGGAATACCGGTATGCTTTTCCACTAGGGCACACATTCCCTCTGCAATTTCAATTCCATTTGCGTTGCAGGTGTTTGCGTTGCCACTGTTGCAGATGATTGCAGATGCATATCCGTCTTGGATATTGGCTTTTGTAACGTATATTGGTGCACCTTTAACCAGATTCTGTGTATATGTACTTGCCGCTGCAGCACGTGTTTCGCTGATAATCAGGGCAAGGTCTTTTTTGTCTTTGTTTTTGCGTATTCCGGCGTGGATGCCATTTGCTTTAAAGCCTTTTGCAGCACATACGCCGCCACTTATGTTTTTCATAGAAAAATTATCCTTTCTGATGTGTGATACTTAAAAAATTAAAGAACCAAACCGGTTGTTTCGTCACAACCTGTAATAAGGTTGAAACACTGAACTGCTGCGCCGGATGCTCCTTTGCCAAGGTTGTCAAAGGAAGATGCCAGAAGTATGCGGTCATCGTTGCCTGCAACTGTGATTTCCATACTGTCTTTGCCGGACATGTAATTGGTGTCCAGCATACCCTCTGCTCCAAATGGAAGAACGGATACCAGCTTGCAATCCTTGTAGTGTTTTGCGAAAACACCATGAAGTTCCTCTGCTGAAACCTTCTTTGCAAGAAGTCTGGAGGTCAGGGGGATTGAAACTGTCATACCGCTGTAGAAGTCTGCAACTATAGGTGAGAAACAAGGTTCAAAGTCAAGGCCGCAAACTGCTTTCATTTCAGGCAGATGTTTGTGTTTTTGAGTAAGTCCGTATTGACGTGGACTGTCAAAGGTTATAGGTCTTTCTGCATCCTCATATTCAGCAATCATTTTTTTGCCGCCGCCACTGTAACCTGTAACAGATGTACATGCAACGGGGTAGTCGGCTGATATTATTCCGTAGTGTACCAAGGGCATAACCAAGGAGCAAAAACCGCTGGCATGACAACCGGGAACAGCAATGCGGTTGGATGACAGAATTTTGCTACGGAAAGCAGGCGATAATTCCGGAAAACCGTATGCCCAGTCAGGATTTGTTCGGTGGGCAGTTGAAGTATCAAGAATTTTTGTAGAGCAGTCACCGATTGCCTCTATAATTTCAATGGATGCCGCATCGGGCAGACACAGGAAAGCAACATCGGACTCTTTTATTGCATCAACTCTGCTTGACAAATCTTTTCGTCTTTCCTCGGGGAGAGTTATAAGTTCAATATCCTGTCTTTGAGACAGTCTTTCGTGTATTCTAAGACCGGTAGTGCCAACACTGCCGTCGATAAAAACCTTTGTTTGTGACATAAGATATATCCTTTCGCATAAATATTCAGCATTATATCATATATTAAACCATATTTACTGGGAAACGTCAATGGTATTTTTGCATAAATATTCAAAAAAATTCATAAAAATACAGCTACTTTGCATAAATAAAGTAGCTGTATAAAGAAATTCTGTAGATTAGTCCTCAGCTTTTGCCAAAGAAACCACCATGCGACGATTTGGTTCTTCTCCGATGCTGTGGGTTTTAATCTTTGGGTTGTTCTGGAGTGCAGAATGGATGATACGTCTTTCGTTTGCTGTCATTGGCTCCAGAGTAATTGATTTTTTGTCACGAAGAACACTGCGTTCAAGACCATGAGCCAGTCTTACAAGAGTTTCTTCTCTTTTTGAACGATAGTTTTCAGTATCGATGTTTACCTTTACGTAAGGCATATTCTTGTTGCGGTTTACATAGAGAACAGTGAGCATCTGAACTGCATCAAGGGTGTCACCGCGTTTACCGATGAGGAGTCCCATCTTTTCTCCGGAAACCTCTATGTTTATAACGTTTCTGTCAAGTTTGATGTGAAGGTCAAAGGTAAGACCCACTTTTGAGAGAAGCTCTGAAACAAAGTATTTTGCATCATCAACAGCAGATTTTGGAATGACGAAATCTTCATCCACTGCGGCTCTTTTTTCGGATTTAACCGGAGCAGCAGGTTTTTCTGTGACTTCGGTTTTTTCAGCCTTCTTGGGCTTTTCCTCTTTTTTTGCAGTCTTTTTTGGAGCCTTTGACTGCTCTTTTTCTTCGTCGGCTGTACGCCATGCAACAATGTCAACTTCAGAGCCTACAAGGAATTTCATCAAACCTTTGCCGATTTCTCTTGTAACAGTATAAGAAACTTCTTCCTTGGAAACCCCAAGGTCCTGAGCGGCAAGCTCTAATGCTTCATCGAGATTTTTTGCGGTTTTTTCTACTTTTTTTAACATTATTAATATCTCCTTCTATTTCTTCAAGGCTGATGTCGTTTGCAAAGTGTTTTGTAACGAAAAGATGCTGGAGAAGCTGAATGATATTGCTTATAATCCAGTAAAGACCCACTGCTGCGGGAAGGGTAAAGGCAAACCATGTGGAGAAGAGCGGCATAATGAGCGTCATTGACTTCATGGTGTCGCCAGCCTGATTGCCCTGGGGCTTTTCGTTTTCAGCCAGGATTACATTTTTATCAGTTTTCTTTTTACCGTTCATCAGATAGCTTGAAAGCCATGAACTGAGACCTGAAAGAATGGGAATAATCCACAAAAGAACAGTGCTCAGTGTGATGTTTGCAACATTGCCTGTGAATATGCCCAGCAATGCGCCAAGGCTTGGAACTGCAGACAAATCTATGCCAAAGAATGTAAAGTCAATGGATTTCAATGTATTGTCCCAGCTCTGTATTGCAGGGTGCTGAAGAATTTCAGGGTGTTTAAACAACATTTGTGCAACCTGAATTTCGCTGTTTCCAAAGGTATTTTGTGCACCCAGACCATGCTGATATGTGAGGGGGATTGCACTTTTGAGGGCATCGGGAACTGCGTCCATGTTTGCAGCTGCCCATGTGTTGAATGCCTCGGCAATTCGCCATGTTTCTGAAAAGTCAACACCCATCATATATACAATAGGTTTTCTTACAACCCAGTAGAGTGCAAAGATGATGGGAAGCTGTATAAGCATGGGCAAACATCCGCCCATGGGGTTGATGCCGTACTTCTGGTACAGCTTCATTGTTTCCTGATTAAGTTTGTCTTTGTCGTTGGCGTACTTTTTCTGCACTTCCATAAGAAGAGGCTGAATTTTCTGAGTTTTAGCCATAGAACGACGCTGTTTCAAATCCAGAGGGAAAAGAACCAGTTTGATAAAAACGGTAAAGAGAATAATCGCAAAACCGTAGTTGCCTATAAGTCGGTAAAAAAGGTCAAGTATCCAACCTAAGGCGGTCATTATATAGGTCATAAAAATATCCTCCAAATAAGTAATAAGAGTGCGCTACTGCTTGTCCATAGAGCACCAAAAAATCAAGGCATGTCAATGCCGCCCTTTGAAAAGGGGTGACACCTCAAAATCCGCCAGATTGCCTTAAAAAGGCCTTTGATGGGGCCATGCTTTCTAATCGCAAGAATTGCATATTCCGAGCAGGTAGGGTAAAAACGGCATCTTGGCGGAGTGTTCGGCGAAATAAAACGCCTGTAAAATTCGATAGGTTTGATAAGAATAAAGGAAAGTATTTTACTCATCAGCCATCACCCCTACAGCCTTTGCGGCAACTTTAAAATCTGCAGCTAGCTTTGAAAAAGGTACTGTGGCTGTGCGGCCTCTTGCTACAAGAATAAAATCGAATCCTGACTTCAAATAAGGAAGGTTTGTCCGATAAACTTCACGCAGTCTGCGTTTTGAACGGTTTCTCACAACGGCTTTGCCTAGTTTTTTGCTCACCGTAATACCTATGCGGTTGTAAGATAGGCCGTTGCGTCTGGCATACAAGACCAGCGACGGACTGACATATGAGGTGCCCTTGGAGTAAAGCTTTTTGAACTGTGAGTTCAAATTAAGGCTGATTATACCATTGGCAGATGTTCTCATAATTACCCCCCGTAACTTTGAAGGCTTGCAGAAAAATCCGCATAGTTTGCGGAAATTGTCCATTAAAACAAGAAAATTGCGTCTGTATAGTCAAAAAGACGCACAAAGGCGTCTTTAGGCTGACAATTTCTTTCTGCCTTTAAGTCTTCTTCTTGCTAAAACTTTGCGGCCGTTGCTGGTCGACATTCTTTTTCTGAAACCATGCTCTTTAGCTCTGTGTCTCTTTTTAGGCTGGAATGTTCTAAGCATCTAAATCCCTCCAATACGAAATACTTCATTTTATAATGAAAATGTACATTAATAATAATCTGTAAAACAGCATTAACCATTGTAGCACAAGAAATCAATATTGTCAAGACTTTCCGGGGTGAAAAAATTTTAAAAAATTTTTATTGGCAGAAAAACCATAGATGTTGTAAATGTCATTGAAAATAAGGACAATATTTTGTGTTTCAGGGCATCTTTGACAATCTTTTGACGAATTATGCAATTTTTTTATGTTGAAAAAAGAATAAAAGTCTGTTATTATAATATATGTATGTGCAGAAGTTGAATTGTATTTTCAGCAACAGCAGTTTCCCCTGCTGACTGTTATTTAAATTTCAGAAGTTTTAAATTGAAAGGAGCTTTGATTTTGGAAGAGTTAAAGCAAATATGGGAAAAGGTCCTGGAGGATTTGTCCAAGGAGATTTCGGTGGTATCTTATGATTCGTGGATAAAGCCCATCCGTGCAGAAGCTATCGATGATACAAAGATTACTCTCAAGGTGCCTTTTGCTGTAAACAAGAACATGATAATGACGAAGTATTTCTCGCTTATTGAGAGTTGTCTTGAGTCGGTTACGTCACATAAGTTTGATATTGACGTGGTGGTGGACGAGGAATCACGAAGCAAGACAGAGGTTGACCCTATTACTGCAAAGAATACACTCAATCCTAAGTATACATTCTCATCTTTTGTTGTGGGTAACAACAACAACTTGGCGTATGTTGCATCACTTGCTGTGGCAGAAAGACCGGCAAAGACATATAACCCGCTTTTTCTTTATGGCGGCAGCGGATTGGGCAAAACCCATCTTATGCAGGCGATAGGCAACTATTTTGTTGAGAATTATCCTAAGAAAAGGGTTCTTTATACAACAAGTGAAAAGTTTACATATGAGCTTGTTACGGCTATCCGCGAGAAAACCAATCAGGCATTCAGAAATAAGTACAGAAACGTTGACCTTTTGCTTATTGACGACGTACAGTTTTTTGCTAACAAAGAACGTGCTCAGGAGGAGTTCTTCCATACATTCAATGCTCTTTTTGAGAGGGACAAGCAGATTGTACTCACATCGGATAGATTGCCGTCAGAGATTCCTCAGCTTGAGGAGAGACTGGTGACACGCTTTAACAGCGGCCTTTTGGCGGATGTTCAGCCACCGGACTATGAGACCCGTATGGCAATTCTTAAAAACAAGATTCAAAGTGAATATTTGTCGATTGATGATGAGATTATGGAGTTTATTGCAGACAGCATCAAGTCCAATGTCCGTGACCTTGAAGGTGCGGTAAAGCGTATTCTTGTTTATGCGGGAATCAAGCGTACAAATGAGATCTCCATGGAACTTGCAACGGAAGCGCTTCGGGATATTCTTTCGGTTCAGCCAAAGCGGACTTTGACTGCAAAGGTGGTTATTGATGAAGTCGAGAAATACTACAGACTTTCAAAAGGGTCACTTGTGTCAAAAAAACGTTCGGCGGATATTGCCCTGCCCCGTCAGGTTGCCATGTATATATGCAGAGAAATTCTGGACGACCCGTCCTTCCCTAAAATCGGTGAGGCTTTTGGGGGACGTGACCACACAACCGTTCTTCACAATGTGAAAAAAATCGGAACTGATATTGTGACAGACGCTGAACTTGCAAAGACGGTTAAGGAAATTATATCAAATATAAAAAAGGGTTGATAACCAAATAACCTCTGTATTGGGTTTTGGTTTAAACGGAGAAAAATATGAAAGTGTTTGATACCATTGCGGCTATTGCAACACCTATTGGGGTGGGCGGGATAGCTATTATAAGAATAAGCGGTTCGGATGCAGAGGCTATCTGTGAAAAGATAGTCTTTCCTAAATGCGAAAAGACTATTTCTCAACTCGAGAGTCATAAGCTGACACTTTCTGAGATAAAAAAGCCAGACAGCGGTGAAATCCTTGATGAGGCTCTGGTTGCTGTCATGAGGAGTCCCCGTTCATATACCGGTGAGGACGTTGTGGAGATAAACTGTCACGGCGGATATTTTGCGGCGGAGTCGGTTCTTGAGGAACTCTTTAGTGCAGGGGCAAGACAGGCTGAGGCAGGGGAATTTACAAGACGAGCATTCATAAACGGCAAAACCGACCTTATGGGAGCGGAGGCTGTTATTGACCTGATTCACGCCAAATCCTCAATGGGTCAGTCCAATGCTGCACGGATGCTTTCTGGCAAGCTGTCTGAAAAGGTGAACAAAATCAGGGATAAGGCCGTATTGTTTGCTGCCAACATTTCTGCGGTTGCGGATTATCCTGACGAGATTGATGATATACCCCAGGAAAGACTTAACTCACAGATTGATGAAATATGTACAGAGATTGACGAGTTGTTGAGAGGTTTTTCAAAAGGCAGACTGATGCGTGATGGAATCATGACAGTTATTGCAGGACGTCCCAATGTGGGGAAGTCCTCTCTTTTAAATGCACTCAGCCGTACAGACCGTGCTATTGTTACTGACATACCCGGAACAACAAGGGATATAATTGAAGAATATGTTAATATAGGCGGAGTGGCTCTCAGATTGATTGACACGGCAGGGATCAGGGAGAGCGAAAATTCGGTGGAAAAAATAGGAATTGAAAAGGCAAAGGAAAATATTGAGAATGCAGATCTTTGTCTTTTTGTTCTTGATGCATCTCAGGAAGTTTCTGACGAAGATATGAGAATTTTTGAGTATACCCGTGGCAGAAACGTAATAGTTATATTAAATAAGACGGACAAGGGATTGGCAGTTGACGAAATGCGTTTTGCGGAGAGACTGGGTGTGGGCACGGATAGTTTTGTTCTTACCGCAACCCCAAAGAATGGTGAAGTGAGAGGCATTGAGGAACTGGAAAAGAAGATAACTGAGATGTTCCTTGCAGGGGGAATTGCCAAGGATGATGTTTTTATATCCAATGACCGACAAAAAAACGCATTGATTAAAGCACGGAATATCGCAACAGGAATGAAAGAAAGCTTGATGTCGGGAATGCCTGCAGATATGCTGTATGTGGACCTTGAAGAAGTGATAGAGGCTTTGGGGGAGGTTACCGGCATGACAGTACAGGACGAAATTATTGATACGGTATTCCAACAATTTTGTGTTGGTAAATAAGGTATATATAAAATAGGAAAAGATACGGTTTTTTATAAAATGGAGAAAAGGTATGTCAAAGGGTTTTGAGTTGGAGTTCAGCTTTGTGGAAAAATGGGGCAGGCTGGCAAAGGCGGAATATCTGCAGATTTATATATATGCACTGAGTAATTTCAAAAAGAGCGGAAAAGTTATGAGTGCAGCAGATATATCAGGAAAATTGCATATAAAGATTGACGCAGTGGAGGAGGCTATTGACTTTTGGATTACTGCTGAGGTTTTGAAGGAATGCGGAGACGGATATTGTTTCCCTGAGGACGGTGAGGCAAAGAAACAACCGTCAAAGGGTTTGTCTGTTGCGGCAAGACTCAGAACAAGACCGTCTTATGATTCTGCAGAAATTGATGCTGCGGCATTGGTGAACGGGAATATTGATTACCTGTTTAAGCAGGCCGAAAAAATTTTGGAAAAGTTGCTCAGCCCATCAGATTTTGAAATGATTTATTCCTTTGTTGACTGGCTGGGACTGCCGGTTGAGGTTGTTATTATGCTACTCAGGTTTGCAAAGGGTCAGGGCAAGGTCGGCAAGAGGTATCTTGAAACGGTTGCCATTGACTGGGCGGACAAGGGCATCAATACTTACGAGAGTGCGGAGGAGTATATCAAAGAGATTGAGATGAAACTGTCCAATGAGGGCAAAATCAGGGGTGTGCTTGGAATCTATGACAGGGCACTTACCCAGACAGAGAAGAAGTATATCGGTCTGTGGACATTTGAAAAAAATGTACCCATTCCCATGATTACAGAGGCCTATGACAGAACTGTTGCCGCCACAGGTAAACTGAGTTGGGCATATATGAACAAAATCATTATGAGTTGGCTTGATGAGGGAATTGAGACTGTTGAACAGGTGAAGGAACACGAAACCTTGTTTAAGTTGAAGAATTCTCCGGTTCGTGAACGCAGCAGTAGCAAAAAGAGTAAGTTCAACAACTATGAGGACACAAACAAACCGGATTATTCCGACTTTGCAGAAAAAATACTTGAAGATATGCTGGGAGAGTGAGAGTTATGGAATCAGCTTATGTACTTGCAAACAGAGAGCTTGAGGATATTCGCCTCAAAAATCAGGCAGAACAGTCACGCAGACATATGGAGGTTTGCACCAAAATCCCCCGGTTCTCTGAAGTGGAGACCGAATTGGTAAAGAATGGGACACGTTTGCTTGGTTGCGTTCTCAACAAGTGCAGGGATTTTGAGGATATAAAAAAGAGCATACAATCCTTACAGAAAACCAAGACGGAATTGTTGGTGAAAAATGGTTTCAGCGGAGACTACCTTGACGAAATATATAATTGCAAAGAGTGCCGTGACACCGGATTTGTGGAGGGTAAACGCTGTGGATGTCTCAAAAGTCTCATTTCCAAGCATATAAGTGCAAATTCAAATCTTACAGAGCATATGCGTGGTCAGACGTTTGAAAACTTTGATATGTCCTTGTTTGCAGGACAAGGTGAGAAAAGCCAAAAGGTGATGCAGGTTATGCAGATTGTATGCGACAAGGCATACGGCTTTGCTGAAAACTTTGAAAAAACCGGAGAGAATATGCTGCTCATGGGCAATGCAGGAACAGGTAAGACTTTTGTATCAAGCTGTATTGCAAACCGTGCTCTGGAACGGGGCAAAACAGTATATTATCAGACTGCGTTCAGACTTTTTGAATTGTTCGAAAGTGAAAAGTTCGGCAAGGGTGATGAGGATGAACGGGATATTGTAAAATATGTGTATAATGTTGATTTGCTCATTATTGATGATTTGGGGACAGAATTTGTCACTCAGTTTACGGCAGCAGCGCTGTTTGATATAATAAATTCCAGGATAATTGCCGGCAAAAGCACGGTGATATCCACAAATCTCAGTTTTGAAACCTTATCAGCAAATTACAGTGAAAGAATTACATCACGTTTTGTGGGAGAGTACAAAATCCTTCAAACACTGGGTGATGATATAAGGAAAATTAAACGCTCAAGATAGAAATATGACATTTGACAAAGAGGAGTTGTTATGAATATGTCATTTGACAATTTGAAGAAGTGGTTGGGTATGGATGTGTACACCTTTAAAGGCGGAATCCATCCTGACGATATGAAAGAAAGTACTTGTTGGAAACCAATTGTTGATTTTCCACCATCGGATGAGATGGTGTTTCCTGTCCAGATGCACCTTGGTGCACCTGCAGTGCCTTGTGTACAGGTAGGGGACAGGGTTCTGATGGGACAGAAGATTGCGGAAGCCGGTGGATACGTTTCTGCAAACATTCATTCGTCTGTTTCAGGCACAGTTAAAGCTATAGAACCCAGAAAACACCATACAGGAGTAAAGATTAATTCCATTGTTATAGAAAATGACGGGTTGGATGAATTGCATCCTGACGTCAAAGGCAGAAATTGGAGGGAAATGTCTCCAGCCGAAATAGTAGAGGTTATCCGTGAGGCCGGAATGGTGGGCATGGGCGGAGCTACATTCCCAACTCACGTAAAACTCAGTCCACCACCGGAGAAGAAAATTGAATATGCTATTGTCAACGGTGCGGAGTGTGAACCCTATCTTACATCCGACCACAGAGTGATGCTTGAAACCCCTGATGAGGTCATAGAAGGTCTTAAAATAATCATGAAACTCTTTGGTCTTAAAGAAG
Source organism: Clostridia bacterium (assembly GCA_045647945.1). GTDB lineage: Bacteria > Bacillota > Clostridia > Monoglobales > Monoglobaceae > SIG440. The sequence goes on along the minus strand of JAZRNA010000031.1, from coordinate 4,917 downwards.
GTTACATTGCAATAGAGACAAACAAACCTGACGCCATTGCCAAAATGACTGAACTTGCAGAAAAAGAGACAGAAGTCAAAATCAAGGTTGTAAAGGTAAAGACCAAATACCCGCAGGGCTCGGAAAAACATCTTATCAAGGCGATCACCGGACGCAGTGTGCCTCCAGGTAAGTTGCCAATGGATGTGGGTGTTGTGGTTGACAACATTGATACTTGTGCAGCTATTGCAAGGGCGCTCCGCTATGGAATGCCGGTTTGCCGAAGAATTGTAACAGTCAGCGGTGACTGCATTAAAAAATCAGCTAATTTCAGAGTGCGTGTAGGTACAAATGTTGAAGATGTTCTTGCTGCGTGCGGGGAATTTGACTTTACTGCACAAAAGGTTATTATTGGTGGACCCTTGATGGGGGTGGCTACACCGTGGACAGATGTTCCGGTGGCAAAGGGAACGTCCGGAATTTTGGTTTTCAGCGAAAAACTAGCGGTAGTTTCGAAACGTCAAAACTGTCTTAGATGTGGAAAGTGCGTCGATGCATGTCCCATGAATCTGTTGCCCAATCAAATAAAAGAGGCAGTTGCGGTCAATGATTTGGAAAGATTGAAAAAACTTAACATAACAGATTGTATGCAATGTGGTTCTTGTGCATATGTTTGTCCGGCAGAACAAAATCCGGTTCAGCATATAAGAACGGGTAAGGCAAAACTTATGAAAGCAGAAAAGGGGGAGACAAAGTAATGGCACTTCAGAATAGCAATGAAAAACTTATTGTTACCGAGGCCCCTCATTCCAGATCAGGAAAGACCACAGAGGGCATTATGCTTGATGTAGTGATTGCTCTGGTCCCTGCGCTGATTGCAGGTATTTGGGTTTTTGGATACAGAGCTTTGGTGTTGGCCATGGTTTGTGTTTTGGCATCGGTGTTCTTTGAATGGGCATGGTGCAAATTATTGAAGAAACCATCATCTGTGGGTGATTTGAGTGCTGTGGTTACAGGGCTTTTGCTGGCGCTTAATCTGCCGGTTACAATGCCGTTTTGGATGGCGGCTGTTGGTTCGCTGTTTGCTATAATTGTGGTCAAACAGTTCTTTGGTGGCATAGGTCACAACTTTATGAATCCGGCACTTGCGGCACGTGCCTTTTTGCTCACATCCTGGGCACAGGCAATGACAACATGGACACAGCCCTTTACTAAGCTTAATTTGTTTTCAAATGCAGATGCGGTTACAACAGCAACTCCCCTGACACTTATCAAAGAGGGCGCTTTTGAGGGACTTCCCTCATACCTTGACCTGTTCCTCGGTAATATTGGGGGGTGCATAGGTGAGGTTTCTACATTGGCAATTCTGATAGGTGCGGCATACCTGTTGATAAAAGGTGTTATAAGTATCAAGATTCCTGCTTGTTACATAATCACTGTTGCGGTTATGACATTTGCCTTTGGTGGAGAGAATGGCTTGTTTACAGGCGACCCCCTGCTCCATATTCTTTCTGGTGGACTTATGTTGGGTGCGTTCTTTATGGCAACGGATTATGTCACCACTCCGTATACAAGAAAAGGTCAGGTTGTGTTCGGTATAGGATGTGGTATAATCACATCGGTGATAAGACTCTATGGCGGATATCCTGAAGGTGTATCATATGCAATATTGCTGATGAATGTTGCATCGCCTCTTATTGACAAGTTTACTGCTCCAAAGAGATTTGGTGTGGCTAAAAAGGTGAAAGGGGGCAAATGCTGATGTTTGGAAAAGATGTAATTTTTGTATCCCTTAAGCTTTTTGTAATAACAGCAGTAGCGGCTTTTTGTCTTGCATTCGTCAACAAGGTGACGGCGACCGTTATTGCAGAAAATGCTGCAAAAGCAGAGAATGATGCTCTTCGTACAGTGCTTGCCCAGGCTGATGAATTCAAAAGTTCAGAACTCCCTGAAACAAGTGTTGAGGGTGTTTCTATTGAAAAATTTAATATTGGCCTTAAAAAAGCAGAAACTGTGGGTTATGTTGTAACAGCTGTTTCAAACGCAGGTTACGGTGGAGATATAAAGGTAATGGTGGGAATTGATAAGAATTTGACTGTTACCAGAATTCAGATTTTGGAATCCTCTGAGACTGCAGGCCTTGGTGCAAACGCATCAAAGCCGAGCTTTGCCGGACAGTTTGAGGGCACAAAGGGCGGACTTGAGGTTGTGAAGGGTCAGGCAAAAGAAGGTCAGATTTCTGCCATAGCTAGTGCAACAGTAACGTCAAAGGCTGTTACCGCATGCGTCAACGCGGCGGTTGAGGCTGCCGTCGAAAAAAGTGAAAATGCGGCCGCAACAGCAGAAGAGACTGCGAAAAAGTTTGAAGAAATAAAGCAGGAAACAGAGGCACAGATGGGTGATGCTGCAACAGAAGGGGGTGCCGTGGAATAATGAAGAAGATATTTTTAAACGGTCTTTTTAAAGAAAATCCAACATTTGTATTGTTCCTTGGCATGTGTCCTACATTAGCGGTCACAACTGCGGCTGTAAACGGTCTGGGCATGGGCCTTTCTACCATGGCGGTTCTGGTGTGTGCCAACATATTTATCTCATTGCTGCGCAAGTTTATTCCTGACAAGGTCAGAATTGCGGCATATGTTGTAGTAATTGCAAGTTTTGTTACTATTGTTGAAATGGTGCTTAAGGCATATGCACCAAGCATATCCGAATCATTGGGTCTTTATATCCCCTTGATTGTTGTTAACTGTATTATCCTTGGCCGTGCTGAGGCGTTTGCGTCAAAAAACGGCTTTGTGAAGTCTGCAGTTGATGGATTGGGTATGGGTCTTGGTTTTACTGCGGCACTTTGCATTATTGGCAGCATAAGGGAGCTTTTGGGCGCTGGTTCAATCTTTGGTTTCCCCATTTTTGGCAACGGATTTCAGCCAATGACCATTATGATTTTGCCACCGGGAGCATTTTTGACTCTGGGTCTTGTGGTGATGGTTATAAACATTGTTTCGTCAAAGAGGAAGGGGGCGGGCAAAATTGATTAAGGATTTGCTTGTTATAAGTATAGGAGCCATTCTTATACAGAACTTTGTTCTTGTTCAGTTCCTTGGGATTTGCCCTTTCCTTGGGGTTTCAAAGAAGGTTGAAACTGCTCTTGGTATGGGTTTTGCAGTTGTGTTTGTTATGGCGTGTGCGTCTGCAATCACATGGGCAGTACAGCAACTTTTGGTTCTTTTTGGGATTGAGTATCTGCAGACCATTGCATTTATTCTGGTGATTGCAGTTCTTGTACAGTTTGTAGAAATGTTCCTGCAAAAGTCAATACCGTCACTTTATAATTCCCTTGGCATATATCTGCCGCTGATTACTACAAACTGTGCGGTATTGGGCGTTGCCATAGTGAATATAACAAAATTCGGCGGTGCAGAACTTAGCTTTTTGAAGTCTGTTATTTATGGAACAAGTGCGGGTCTTGGCTTTACCCTTGCTATTGTTCTCTTTGCCGGAGTGCGTGAACGTCTTGAAAGTTCGGATATACCAGAATTTTTAAAGGGTATGCCCATAACACTTATTACGGCCAGTCTTTTGTCCATTGCATTTATGGGCTTTTCTGGCTTGAGTTTTTAGGATAGGGGGTTGACTTTGAAATGGATATTTTGTTACCAATTATTGCTATAGGCGGTATGGGGTTGATTTTCGGAGCGCTCCTTAGCGTAGCGGCAAAGATTTTTGCGGTAGAAAAAGATGAGCGGATTCCTCAAATTGTTGAGGTTTTGCCAGGAGCAAACTGTGGCGGCTGTGGTTTTGCAGGTTGTTCGGCTTATGCTGAGGCTGTTTGTAAAGGTGAAGCAGGCGTATCAGGCTGTCCGGTAGGCGGACATGATGTAGCCGAGAAAATTGCCGCAATTATGGGCGTTGAGGCGCAAAAAGAGGAAAAAATGGTGTCTTTCGTGGCTTGTGCAGGAAACTGTGAGGTTGCGCCTAATAAGTTTTTGAACAACGAAACCATTGATTGTCATACTGCCAACAGATTGAGCGGCGGAATCAAAGGTTGTACTTTTGGCTGTCTTGGATTTGGCTCTTGTGTTTCCAAATGTCAGTTTGATGCAATCAGTATCCAAAACGGCATTGCTGTGGTTGACCGTGAGAAGTGTACCAACTGCGGTGCGTGTATTGCGGAATGTCCCAGAGGTGTTATAACCCGGATACCTTATCGTTCAAAGGCGGTGGTAGTTTGTTCGTCAAAGGCACCGGGAAAAGAAACACGTCAGGTTTGCAATGTGGGGTGTATCGGTTGCGGAATCTGTGCCAAGAATTGCGAAAGTGAAGCGATTTTGGTGGAAAACAATCTTGCCCGCATTGACGGAACAAAGTGTACGGGGTGCGGTGTTTGTATTGAAAAGTGTCCCAGAAAGATTATCAGCCTTATAAAAACCGACGGTGAATTTAAAGTTGCCGTAACGGTTGAAGAAGTATAAAATAAAAGACCCCCGAGATATTTCGGGGGTTTTTATACGTCAAAACTGTTGTAAAAAGACAGACAAAAATGAGAATCTTCCTTATTATATATAATATATAAAAAGGGTTGAAAAATATTAGAAAATTTTTTTAAAAAAGTACTTGACTTTTGTTGCAAGACTATAGTATAATATTGGAGCGTGACAAAGACATACGATGATTCCGGAGGTAGCAAACCCTTGATAAATCAGGGGATTTGGAAATTTCGGAGGAGATTGTCCGGTTTTCAAAACAGGGCGGAAGGTCACACTTCTAAATTGAATACAGCAAGGATTTTGGGCTCAGTATGCTGATGGGCTCGGATTGTGTTGTGTTTTATGCCCCGAAACCGCATCTTTGTGAAAGCAAAATAGAGGTTCGGGTTTTATTATTTAGCTGTGCGAAACGCCCGGCACAGCGTAAGAAAATCAAAAGTAATTTTTGAAG
>JAZRNA010000030.1:0-13321 GCA_045647945.1 Clostridia bacterium | reverse complement strand
CATCGTCTATAACAGGAATCAAAACCTGTTTTTTGTTGTTGTCCTCAACCACATAAACATCGTTGCTGCCTGTTTTTATTATATCACACACTTTGCCCAGATTCCTTCCCTCCACAGTTTGTACACTGCAGCCAAGAAGGTCACATATATAATATGTGCCCTCAGGCAATTCTCCCAGCTCTTCACGAGGGACAATTAATGTTTTGTTGCGATATCTCTCCGCATCATTAATGTCATCAATTCCTTTAAGTTTGAGAATAACCATATTTTTGTGAATTCTTGATTTTTCAATATCAAATTCTTCGCCATCTATCAAAACATACGCAAGTTCATGAAAAACCTCGGGATAATCACACCAGGGCATAACCTTTACATCCCCACGAAGTCCATGCGTATTCACTATTTGTCCAACTTCAAGATAATCTTTCATATCAAATTTCCTCTACCAAAACTTTTCCTTATAAAGCAAGCAAAGACTGTACCTATACGATACAGTCTGCCTTGTGCGTCGGTTAAACAATATCAACCGTAACTTTCTTGTTTTCATGACTTGCCGCAGCCTTTACAACAGTGCGGATAGCCTTTGCTATTCTGCCCTGCTTGCCTATAACTTTGCCCATGTCGTTTTCACCCACATGCAAAGTCAGGACAACTGCATTTTCCTGAACAGTTTCTTCTACGTTAACCGCATCAGGCTCTGAAACCATTGATTTTGCAATAAATTCCAAAAGCTCTTTCATTTCTTTTCCTCCTAAAGCCAACAAGTCCACCTGTGCATCGAAACAGATGCACAAGTGGGCTAAAATGCGTTCAAAAGATTAGATGATACCCTTATCTTTCAAAAGACGTTTAACAGTATCTGTGGGCTGAGCACCGTTGCCAATCCACTTTGTAACTTTTTCTGCATCAAAGTCAACTGTTGCAGGCTCTGTCAAAGGATTGTATGTTCCAACCTGTTCAATGAATCTGCCATCTCTGGGATATCTTGAATCAGCCACAACTACACGGTAGAAAGGCGCCTTCTTTGAACCCATTCTTCTCAAACGAATTTTTACTGCCATAATAAATTACCTCCAAAAAAATATATAAATTTAATAATTTTCTATAATGTACTTTGTGTGATGTCAAAAGGGAAACTTCATTTTTCCCATCTTGCCCATACGACTCATTTGCTTTGCCATTTTGCCGCCTGACATCATCTTCATCATTTTCTGCATCTGTTCAAACTGTTTGACAAGTGCATTTACTTCAGCCATTGTTGTGCCGCTGCCCTTGGCGATTCTCTCCCTGCGTTTTGGGGTGAGTTTGTCACGGTTTTCACGCTCGCCCTTTGTCATTGATTTGATCATTGCCTCAATGTGAAGCATTTTTCTTTCGTCTATGTCAACGCCCTCAAGTGCCTGCTTGTTCATTCCGGGAATCATTCCCAAAAGCTGGTCCAAGGGTCCCATTTTCTTCATCTGCTCCATCTGGTCAAGAAAGTCATTGTAAGTGAATGTTGAACTCCGCATTTTCTTCTCAAGTTCCAGAGCCTTCTTTTCGTCAAATGCCTGCTCCGCCTTTTCAATCAGGCTCAGCATATCACCCATGCCCAAAATTCTGGATGCCATTCTTTCAGGGTGGAACACCTCCAGGTCAGTAAGCTTTTCACCCATACCGCAGAACTTGATTGGCTTGTTTGTAACAGCACGAACCGAAATCGCCGCACCGCCCCTTGTATCACCGTCAAGTTTGGTAAGCACCACACCGTCAATCTCCAGCTGTTCATTGAACGCCTGGGCAACATTGACTGCATCCTGACCAGTCATAGCGTCAACCACCAGAAGGATTTCTGTTGGCTGAATGCTCTGCTTAATGTTTTCCAATTCATCCATCAGTTCTTCATCAATATGAAGTCTGCCGGCTGTATCAACAATCAATATATCATTGGAATGAAGTCTTGCATGTTCAAGTGCCTTTTTTGCAATGTCCACCGGGTCCTGGCTTCCCTCAACAGCAAAAACCGGAATGTCAAGCTGACCACCCACAACCTGAAGCTGTTTCACAGCAGCAGGTCTGTAAACGTCACATGCACAAAGCAACGGGCGTTTACCCTGCTTTTTCAAAAGTCCGCCCAGTTTCGCGGCAGTTGTTGTTTTGCCTGCACCCTGAAGACCTGTCATCATAATAACAGTAGGTGGCTTTGAAGAAATCTTTATTTTCTGTTCCTCAGCACCCATTAGACTGATAAGTTCTTCGTTTACTATCTTTATGACCTGTTGTGCAGGGGTAAGTGATTCCATAACCTCAGCACCCGATGCACGTTCAGAAACGCTGTTTATAAATTCTTTAACCACCTTGAAGTTTACATCCGCCTCAAGAAGTGCAAGTTTTACCTCACGCATAGCTTCTTTCAAATCACTTGCCGAAACCTTGCCCTTGCCGCGAAGCTTTTTGAATGTACTTTGCAGTTTGTCCGCCAGACTTTCAAATGCCATAAGCTATGCCCTCCCTGAAACTAATTATGTATGATAAATCAATCTTCCATATCGTTGATTCTTGCAATTATTGTAAGAATGCGATTTATCTGATGTTTTATGCTGTTTGGGATAAGACTTGCATCAGAAGATTTTTCAATCTGTGCAATGATATCATCAATTTCATCAAGGCCCGACTTGATTTCAAGAAATCTTTTTGCCAGACCCAGCTTTGACTCAACATCATAAAGAACCGTCTCGGCACGCTTCAGGTTATCCCTGACCCCCTGACGACTTATGCCAAGTTCCGACCCCACCTCAGCAAGGGACAGGTCTTCGTTGTAATAAAGTTCAACCGTATCCCCTTGTCTTTCGGTCAGCATATTTTTGTAAAAACTCAAAAGAAGAGAAATTTCAACGTTTTTTTCCATTTTTTCTCCCCCTTTTCGCATTGCTGTAAAGCACTTTAACTTTACACCTGAACCATTGTAACCCAAAAATCACTGTTTGTCAAGTACTTTTTTTATGTTTTTTCTTTTTGCTGCAATAAGTACAACTCCTGCCACCACAATACACAGCGAAAGGAGTTGAGATACACGAACAGGACCTATAAACAAGGAGTCTGTACGTAACCCCTCGATGAACATACGGCCTATTCCGTACCATATCATATATCCGCAAAATGTTTCGCCCTGAAAGGCTTTTTTGCCGTTATACAAAACAAGCGTCAGTACACCAACGGCATTCCACAAAGATTCATAAAGGAATGTAGGGTGTGCCATATCCGCTATTGTTCTGCCGTTTTGCACAATAGTCATTGCCCACGGCAATACAGTCGCCTCACCAAATGCCTCACCGTTTACAAAGTTACCCCATCTGCCCACAGCCTGACCAATAAGAAGTCCCACCGCAAGAACATCCAGAACCTTGCCAATATTCAGTTTTTTAACTCTGCAATAAATAAGCACAACTATTGCCGCACCCATTACTGCTCCGTAGATGGCAATACCGCCCCCACGGATATTAAAAATTTCAGTCAAATTGTTTTTGTAATAATCCCAACTGAATATCACATAATAGAGCCTTGCGCAGATAATGGAAACAGGCAAAGCAATTATCAGCATATTCAAAAAATCGTCCTGAGAAATCCCCACTCTTTTTGTTTGGTAAGTCGCATAAACAAACGCCAGCACAAGACCCAGTGCGATTATTAACCCATATCCATAAATGGGTATGCCGAATACCGAAAAGGCAACTCTGTCTATTTCAAATTCCAGTCCAAGTAGGGGAAAGGAAACCTGATTAATCATTTTCTCCTACCTCCAGGGGTTCAACAACAGACAGAACGCAGCATTCCTCGTCAAAGTGTTCTTTAAGTCTTTCTTCAAGGTCCGCAACAGTTACACCTTCAACCAAACGGCTGTATTCCAACGGGTTAAACCCGTTCATAAATGAACGTATAAAATCGTTGCCCAACCTTTCCACGCTGTCAAAGCGTCTTAAATCACGACCTATTATAACTCTTTTCGCAATATCGACTGCTGTTTTATCAATGGGTGTAGCTTTGATTTTTTCAAGATATTGGAGGGTTCTCTCATATACTGCCTGGGGGTCTTTGCTCTCACCACTTATGGATGAGAAGCCATAACTCCGCTCAAGCTCGGTATCCTTGCCAAAGCTTCCGTCAATAAGGCCTTCATTATAAAGGATCATGAAAAACTCACTGCTTTTGCCAAAAAACATTTCCATAAGGATTTTGGTTTTTATCTGTTTCAGGTTCAGTTCCTCACCCGAGACACCGACTTTCTTTTCTTTGAATCCAATCAGGAACAGAGGCTTCGAAACACTGAGTTTCTGGCTTACATATTTCTTTGCAACTGTAGGTTCTTCCTTGACATAGTTTTTTTCTATTCTGCCTACATTCTTTTCAGGCTTTACATGTTTGTCAATATAAGACACCGCTTTTTCTTCATCAATATCCCCCACCAGAACAAGAATCATATTTGATGGATTGTAATATGCGTCACAGCATTTATACAAAAGTTCAGGAGTGATGTGACTTATGCTTTCAACCGTGCCTGCAATATCTGTTTTAACAGGGTTTTTGTGGTACATTCCCTGCAACATATTGAAAAATAACCGCCATTCAGGGTCATCATCGTACATCTTTATTTCCTGACCGATTATCCCCTGTTCTTTTGCAACATTCTCCTTGGTGAAATAGGGGTTGTTTACAAATTCCAGCAGTATATCCAGGTTTTCATAAAAATTCTCTGTGCACGAAAAAAGGTATGCGGTCATATCAAAGCTGGTGAAGGCATTGCTGCTTGCCCCAGTGAGTGCAAATTTGTCAAAGGCATTTTCCCCATCCTCTTCTTCAAACAACTTGTGCTCGAGAAAATGGGCAATTCCGTCAGGGAGTTTTATTTCTTCATTTGTTTCAGGCGCCTTGAGAACATCATCAACCGAACCGTACTCTGTGCCATAAATTGCATAATATTTGCAAAATCCTGTTTTGGGGACAATATAAACCCGAAGTCCGCTTTCGTGAACACCGTATAAAAAACTTTCATTTAAAGCCCTATTCTCAGTCTTTTCAAACTTCATTATTCTCCAACCCCCTTTAAGAAATAAATTGTATCAATCTGCATCTTGTTTGCCGCATTTATAATATCCTGACGGGTCACCTGACTTAGCTTGTCAAAGAAACTGTCAACCGACTCGTCAATTCCCAACAGAAGTCGTCCCATATAAAAGTCTTCTGTTGCAACAAGACTGTCTTTTACACTGCCCATCTGGGTTTTGAGATATTTCTTTGCTGAACTGATTTCATCCTCAGTGAAATCACCCTTTTTCATTTTGTCAAGCTGGAGCATGATTTCGTTGTACGCCTCGTCAAATTTTTCCGCTTCTATTCCCGCACTGATTTTCATGCAGGATTTCTGTCTGTCTGCTGCTGAGAAAACATAATAGGCAAGGCTCAGCTTTTCACGCACATTATTAAAAAGTTTTGAGAATGGACTTGCACCATATATGCAGGAAAACAGTATAACGCCATAATACTCATCAGATATAGGATTAATCCCGCAATTAAAACCCATCACCAGTTTGCTTTGGGACACAGGCATTTCTTCCGTAACATTCTTTACCTCGATGTTTTCTTCAAACTCAGCAAGTCTGGTTGCACAATGTGTAAGGTTGCGGTCTCCCAATACAGTTTTAAAACTATTTTCAACTTGCGTCTTCATCAGATTCCCGTCAAAACTTCCGCTGACAAAAATATCCACTTGTGCGTTATTTACTACTTCTTTGTAAAATTCATACAAGTTCTTTTCGTCAATTTTCTCCAGGTCTTCAACATACCCATATTCAAAAATTCCATAAGGGTCATCCTCAAACATTATCTCATTGCATCTTACCGACGCATAGGCTTTCTTGTCATTTATCAATCCTTGAATGAAGTTCTTGGCGTTTTCCTTTTCCTGACGGACATAGATTTTGTCAAAACCTCCGTCTTTCACCACGGGACAAAGAACAAATTCCTTAAGCAGTTCTGTTATATCTCCTATAATGCTTTCATTTATAAAGCTGTCACTTACAAACTGCACTGAAATTCTAAGGAGTGCTATATCGCCTCTTTTGTCAATATCTGCACCAATAGTGGCCCCATAAAGTTCCTCTGCACGTCTTGAAAGGGCCGTCAGCGTCGGGTACTTTTCACTTCCCCTTTTTAGCACTCTTGGTATAAGTGCCGCCTTTGTTATAGTATCGCGGCAAAGCGGCAGCCTGAAATACACACTCATCACATTTGTTTTAAATTTATCGGTTTGCAAAAATCTAAGGCTTACACCTTTTGCAATTTCATAACTTTCAGTCCTCAAATCCGTCACTCCTTTTATCATCAATTAATGTATTTTATCCATAAGCATTATATATTATTTCGCAATCAATGTTTTGCCTGCAACAAAGAATATAACAAAACAAATAATATTGATTGCTACAATACTGGGCCCCACAGGCACCGACAAAAGAATCGAACCCACAATCCCCACGACTGCACAGACAACCGAAACTATTGCAGAACATATTACCACCGATTTAAATGTTTTGAACACTCTCATTGCCGAAACAGCAGGAAATATAATCAATGCAGAAATCAACAACGAACCTACAAGGTTCATAGCAAGAACAATAATAACAGAAGTTATCACCGCAATGACGGTGTTGCAAAAATCCGAGCGGTTGCCCACAGCACTGGCAAAATCTTCATCAAAGGTAACTGCAAAAATTCTGTTGTAAAACATAATAAATATCAGCAAAACCACCGCTGACAATATTACGCAAAGCCATACGTCAAATTTTGACAATGTGAGGATTGATGTAGCACCAAACAATGTACCGCATACATCCCCCGCAATGTTTGATGATACAGAGAATACATTAAAAAGCAGATAACCTATAGCCAATGCACCCACCGACACCATTGCAACTGCTGCATCGCCTCTTATCTTTGTCTTTTGTCCTGTCTTCAGCAAAAGAACCGAAAGCACCGCTGTAGCAGGCAGAACCACAACCAGTTCGTTTGTAAAACCCAACACAGCAGCTATTGCCAACGCACCAAATGCTGCATGTGAAAGGCCGTCCCCGATAAACGAGAAGCCTTTAAGAACCAGAATTACACCAAATATTGCGGAACACAACGCCACCAAAACCCCTACTACAAGTGCATATCTTACAAAAGGAAATTCAAAATAATATGAAAGTGTATTTGTTATGTCATTCACAGTTCTTTGTCTCCTTTCCCCAATGGATTAAGAAATGCTTTACCCACAGAACTTCGTATGTAGTCCTCTGTCTTGCCGAAAAACATGGGTTGATGGCCTATATGAAGAATATGCTTTGCATATTTTACAGCAGCCTTTATATCATGAGAAACCATAACAACTGTTATGTTTTGAGTTTTGTTCAGGTCAAAAATTATGGAATACATCTCGTTTGTAGCAACTGGGTCAAGGCCTGCTGCTGGCTCATCCAGAAGCAATATGTTTCCGGAAGCACACAACGCCCTTGCCAACAAAACTCTCTGTTGCTGACCGCCGGAAAGCTGTCTGTAACAGCACTTTGCCAAATTCTCTATTCCAAGTTTCTTCATGTTTTCCAGTGCCATCTTCTTTTGCTGACCGCTGAATAACAGTCTTTTGCCCAGTCTTCCCACGCAACCCGAAAGTACAATTTCATACACAGATGCCGGAAAGTCTCTTTGTATCTCTGTTTGCTGTGGAAGATATCCTATACCATTCCTCTCTGCATCTTCATCCATAACAATTTCACCGCTCATGGGTTTTTTCAATTTAAGAAGTGCCTTAACAAGAGTACTCTTCCCTGCACCGTTTTCGCCTACTATACAAAGGTAATCACCCTTTTCTACAGAAAAGGACAGACTCTCTACCACAGCCTTTCCGTCATAACCTAACGTCATATCCTTGCATATAATTTGTGACATACTCCTTGTCCTCCCCTCTGCATCTTAAAATATCCCGCTTACTTTATTTTACTGCCTGCTCAAGTACCAAAAGGTTTATGGACATGGAAGTAATATAGTCCACCTTACCCTCAAGATTACGACCTGCTATTGATTGAAATGAATCCATAACCAATATGTTTGCATCTTTAGACTTTGTATTTTGGATAACCGTGTTTGCCAATTCTTTGTCCGAAGTTTCAAGAACTACAATGTTCTTTTTGCCAAGTTCGTCCATTTTTTTTGCAAGTGCCGCCACAGCATCAAAACTTGCCTCCGTATCTGATGAGCATCCCGAAAATGCTGAATAACACTTTATTCCATATTCCTCCATCATATACCCAAAGGGAAATCTGTCGGCAAATATAATCGTGGGATCTTTCTTTCTTCCCAACGTAAGTTCATAATCCATATTGAGAACAGATAAATCCTGTTGATAAGCCGCTGTATTTGTTCTGTATGTTTCTTCGTTGGGAGAATCAATTTTGCATATTTCCTCACTAATAGCAGCTACGGATTTCTTTGCAAGCTTAAATGACAGCCATATATGTTCATCATATTCATTTTCTGTATGACTTTTTTCCTTTCTTTCCTCGCTGATTCCGCCAACATGCTCGGTATTCTTCAAATCACCTTTCAGCACGTCAAAAAGTCTGAGACTGTTGATTGATTCTCTCTTCACAATCTCTTCAACCCATTTATCTGATTCCCCACCAACATAAACAACCAGGTCTGCTGTATGAATTTTTGCAATTTCCTCAGCACTGGGTTGATAGCCGTGTACGTCTCCACCCCCTGCAAGGAGAGTTACCTCAAAACGACCGATGGTATCCCCTATCACATTTACCACCCAGTCACTTACAGCAAATACGGTACACACTATTGATAATCTCTTTTCCAATGGTTGAAGTTCCGGTTCTTTTTCCACTTTTTCACAGCCCGAAACAAACACCGCCAAAACCAGAATAATTGCTACAAAAAATATCAGTTTCTTTTTCATCAGACTTTCCTCCCAAAACTTATATACCCTTACAGTCCCCGCATTTACCTACAAGCACTGTTTGTCTCTCATCAATTTTAAATTTATTTCTTTTAAAAATTTCTTTCATTATTTTTAAAGATTCATCATCATCCATATGCAAAAGCTTGCCACAGTCAGTACACTTCATGTGAAGATGGTATGCACAATGCTCCCCGGCAGCAATCTGGTAGGTAAACTTTCTGCTATGTTCCCCCACCAGCCTTTTCACCAAACCCTCATCTGTCATTTTTTGAATTAGCCTGTATATAGTACTCTTTCCCGGTGCAAAGGCTTTGGAATATTCTCTTTCCATCTCTGCAGCCAATTCCTCAACAGAAAATGCTTTTTCATAATTTTTTGTCATAAATTCAGTCAATCTTTTTTTCTGTACTGTCTGATAAGATGCCATAATTTCACCCTCTCAAATTTGAGAATAATTCTCAAATTATTATATATTCAAAAACTTATACTGTCAAGATTTTTTTGCCAAAAAATCGGACAGCCTTGCTGTCCGATTTTAACACCTACATATTCTTTTCCATCAAAAAATTCCCGAAATAAATGCTGCAACACATGCACAAATTGCAACAGTGAGCAAAGAATATCCTTTGTACGCCAACACAAAAGCTACCACTGTCCCAATAACTGATGTTGCCAGATTTCCGGTGGAATACAGAATATACGGAAATGTCATAGCTCCCAGCACCGAATATGGTACATAGAACAGAAAATCCCGTATAAACTTTGATTTAATCTTGCTGCGCATAGCAGTAAAAGGTATCATTCTTATAGCATATGTAACCAAAGCCATTGCAGCAAGGTATATAAAAAACTCTTTCGTCATATATCCAAACTCCTAATCTTCAACGTCTTTTGGGGCAATATATGCCATTATCCCTGATGCCAAAACCGCACAAATAATGATTGAAAAACCTTGTGTAATCCCATCAAACAACGGAATATAATAAAACCCACAGCTAGTTGCCGCAGAAATCAGTACTGCCCAGAAAACACCCTTATCCCCCTTTGAGGGAGGAACAATTATTGCCACAAACATACTGTAGATTGCCAGACCTAATGCCGCACATACACTTTGAGGAAGAATCTGCCCTGCATATGCGCCAAGCGCTGTACCAAGTGTCCAACCAACAGGAGGCAACGTTATAAGACCATACATAAACCGTCTGCCAATAAGACCCCGTTCCGCAGCAGCCACAGCAAACACCTCATCTGTTATGGCAAAAGATGTAATCATCCTGTGAAGTGTTGTAAAACTGTCGTCCAGTTTCTGAGTAAGGGCAAGACCCATGAGGCAATACCTCATATTTATAACAAGCTGCGCCAGAATCATCTCAATCACTGTTCCGCAGGCAGCTATAATCCCTATTCCCGCCACCTGTCCCGCAGATGTAAGGTTAGTCAGGGAAATAAGTATTGTGCCTATTGGGTTTATTCCCATTCCTACAGCAGTTATACCAAATCCAAAAGAAACGGACAAATAGCCCAAAGCAATAGGTAACCCCTTGCCCAATCCATAAATATATGAATTTTGAATTTTTTCGTTAGTCATCTTCAGCACCCAATCAAAAAATATAGAAAATCAACAGTTTTTGCCAAAAACCATACTCAAAGTTTATCACAGCAAGCATCTTTAGTCAATACAAAAAAATTCTTTAAACCTATTGACAAACCACACCTTTCTGCTATAATATAATCAAAGGTCAAAGAAAGTCAAAGTCAAAAAAACGAGGTGAGTAAATCATGAAACTCAGTAATATAATAGAAGAATTTATCAAAGAAATGCTTTCTGAAAACAGGGAGATTGAATTGCAGCGTAACGAGTTGGCAAACAGATTCAACTGTGTCCCCTCTCAGATAAACTACGTCATATCCACAAGATTTTCTCCTGAGCGTGGCTACAGTGTGGAGAGCCGACGCGGCGGCGGCGGTTATATCAAAATAACACGTACTGCACCTGAGAATGAAAGCTATATTTTGCACATAATAAATTCCATAGGAAACAGCATCCCTGCATCAAGCTCCACCGCCATACTTGAAACATTGTATAACTATGGACTTATAACCCACAAAGAGGCAAAAATAATTATGGCGGCACTCAGTGACAGTTCAATCATCATACCACGTCCAGAGCGGGATATTGTAAGAGCCAAAATCCTCAAAAATATTTTGGTAAATCTTGTTTAAGAAAGAGGTGTTTTTTATGAAATGTGAAAAGTGCGGCAAATTTGATGCAAACACACATATTACCAAAGTAATCAACGGAATCAAGACAGAAATGCATCTGTGCACACAATGTGCAGAAGAAAGTCAGGAATTTTTCAGCTTTAAATCAGGTTTTGACCAGGACTTTGACAATCTGTTCAGCGGTTTCTTGCACACGCCACAGCTTGGTCAATCAGGCTTTTCGCAAAGCACTGACTCGGACCGTTGTAACACTTGTGGCACAAGACTTGTTGAATTTTTAAAAGCCGGCAAACCCGGATGTGCTGACTGTTACACCATTTTTTCCAAATATCTTATAAGACCCCTCAAACAAATCCATGGCAGTGCAAAACATATAGGCAAAATCCCATCACGCGCAGGCAAAGAGATAAAGACTGCCAGCCAGCTGGAACAACTACAAAATTCACTGAACATAGCAGTCTCACAGCAAAACTTTGAAGAGGCTGCCCGACTGCGTGATGAAATAAATCGACTTAAAGGATAAAGAAAGGATGAAAATTATGTGGTATACTAAATTTGGTCCATCAGGGGACATCGTTCTTTCATCCAGGGTACGTCTTGCCAGAAACATAGACGGCATCCCCTTTGGGACAAAAATCAGCAAAGCTCAGGAAACTGAAGTGATTAATCTTTGCAGAAACGCACTTCCTGACATGAGGTATATTGATTTTTCAATTCTGTCCAAGGCAGAACGCCAGGCTTTGACAGAGTGTCATCTGTCCAGCCTTGATATGATTGAAAACAGTCATCAATGCGGTCTTCTGACCAACCATGACTGTACCATGAGTATAATGATAAACGAGGAAGACCATATACGCATCCAGGCAATGGCTCCGGGTCTTGACCTTGACTCTTGCCTGAAATCAGCCAACAAGCTTGATGACAAACTGGAACAAAAAGTCAATTATGGTTTCCACAAGGACTTTGGATACCTCACCTGCTGTCCCACCAACGTAGGCACCGGAATGAGGGCATCGGTTATGGTACATCTTCCTGCACTTTCCGAAAGTGGCAGGATGGAAAGTATCATTCGTTCTATATCAAAACTTGGGCTTACTGTACGTGGTCTTTATGGCGAGGGAAGCCGTGCCTATGGCAATATTTATCAGATTTCCAATCAAGTAACACTGGGGACGTCCGAAGAAGAAATCATCGAAAAACTTAATCAAATCACTATGGATATTATAGAAAAAGAACGCACCCTTGGTCAAAATCTTTATAAGCAAGATAAATTCCGTCTTGAGGACAAAATTATGCGTTCCTACGGAATACTAACCAACGCACGGATACTTTCATCCGGCGAGGCTATAAATCTGATTTCCGACGTAAGGTGGGGCATAAATCTGGGAATAATCAAAAATATAAACTTGGAAACCCTGAGCAAAGGATTTTATGATACCCTGCCTGCCACAATTACCAAAAACCACAATCTATTCACACCCCTGGAACGTGACCTGAAACGTGCAGAAATGTTGCACGAAATCTTTAAGGATTGAGTCAGTCTCTCCAATCTTTCAGAAAGGAATGATTTTATGTTTGAACAAAAACTTACTGAACGCGCTAAAACTTCAATAAACCTTGCCGGCAAGTCCGCCATGGAACTGGGACATAACTATATCGGCACAGAACATATCCTCCTTGGTCTTTGCAAAGAGGGCGGCGGCGTTGCCGCAAAGGTCCTGACAGACAACGGCGTAACAGAAAGCAAGATTATAAGCAAAATAGAATTTTTTGTGGGCACAGACCTGCCACTCAACAACCCTGCCATTGGCTTTACCCCACGCACAAAGAGTGTGCTTGAACACAGCTACACCGAGGCAAGACGTTTTAATCACAATTATATAGGTACCGAGCATATTCTTATTTCTCTCCTCCGTGAAAGTGAGAGTATCGCCATGCGGATACTGTCTGACCTTGATATAAATCCTCAAAAGCTATACTCCGACATGCTGAAACTGATGAACGAGAATAACTTTGGTGAAATATATAACGAAGGTCCTGCACCGGATTCGGTAAACCACACACCCAAAAATCAAAAGAGCGAAAAAACTCCCACATTGGACAAATTCGGCCGTGACC
>JAZRNA010000029.1:0-4985 GCA_045647945.1 Clostridia bacterium | reverse complement strand
TGTAAGCTTGAAGGTAACCTCTGCACCTTCACTTCTTCCAATCCAGTTCTTCTGCTGTGTTTTTACCTTTTCAATAAAATCAAGATCATCGAGATCATCAATAAGACGCTGTGCATATTCTGTAATTTTAAGCATCCACTGGCTCTTTCTCTTCTGAACAACTTCGCTTCCGCAACGTTCACAAACACCGTTTACAACCTCTTCGTTTGCAAGGCCTACCTTACATCCGGTACAGAAGTTGATGGGCATTTTTGTTTTATAGGCAAGGCCTTTTTCAAAAAGTTTGAGGAAAATCCACTGTGTCCATTTGTAATAGTTGGGGTCTGTTGTGTTGATTTCCCTTGACCAGTCAAAACCGAAACCAAGCATCTTAAGCTGTCTTTTGAAGTTTTCGATATTGTTTTTGGTTACAATCGCCGGATGAATATTGTTTTTTATAGCGAAATTCTCTGTGGGCAAGCCGAAAGCATCCCAACCCATAGGGAACAGAACATTGTATCCCTCAAGACGTTTTTTGCGGGTGATGATGTCAATGGCAGTATATCCTCTGGGATGGCCAACATGGAGTCCGTGACCTGACGGATATGGGAATTCCACAAGGCCATAAAACTTGGGCTTTGACTTATCCGCATTTGACGCTTCAAAGGTTTTGTTTTCATCCCATTTCTGTTGCCATTTTTCTTCGATAGCTTTAAAATCGTATTTCATTATATAATCAATCCTTTCGGTTTTTTATTCGGTTAACAAATCGTCTATATCAACTGCCGGTGCATCCTTCCATATATGTTCCAGTTTATAAAACTCCCTGGGTTCTGACTGGAATATATGCACAATCATATCATCATATCCCAAAAGAATCCATTCTGCTGAAGTATAGCCCTCTTTGTTCCAGAGCTTTGCACCCTCTTTTTGCATTTCTTCTTCAACGTGGTCGCATATGGCCTGAACATTTTTGTTTGAACCACCCGTGGCAATAACAAAATATCCCGTCAGAGTTGTCAGCTCATGCAAATCAAGAACCTGAATATCTTTGCCCATTTTTTTGTCAATTGCCTTGACCACTGTATTTACCAAATTATTTTCACAACTCATATCTTTATCCCTTTCTCCTAAAACGAAAAGTCGTTGCCTATTTTAAGTGTGACGTCTGCTGTCTTTTCACCCTCTGTCTTTGCAATCTCCTCAATGGCCGTGGCTATTTCCACACTGTTATAGAGTTTCTGAACCTCGGTTGCACCCATTTTTTGATTATGATTTACAAGTTTTGAGTTATCCAGAATTCTGTCTGATTTTTCGGTAGCCACTACGTTGAATCCATAATCTTTCAGAGTGTCTGCAACCGCTTTCAATACGTCAACTTTTTCATTGTCAATTCCCGTTGCATCAATCACCCTGACTCTGATAAAGCGATTTTTGAGAGAACCCTTGTAACCGTCTGCACGCGCTGTCTTTTTGACCTTAAAATGCTTCTCCATCAGTGCCTTTGTTGCCTCCTGGTCATGGAAGAAATATGAAACGCCGTTCTCCGCATAATCTCCTGTTCCGGGCAATGTGAGAATGTTCACCTTATCCATGCTGAAATCAGGAATTCTGCCTATATACTTTATAATTTCCTCACCTGTGAAATCGGTTTTTACATTGTCTGCAATTATGCTGAGAATTTTTGGGGCTTTGAATATGGTACTTCCGCTGAGGAGTTTGTCCATTGCCGCCTCATAAAAACTCTTTTGTGCTGCAATTCTGTCAATATCACCATTGGGATAACCCGTCCCGTCATTGTTGTATCTGAACCTCATAAACATCTCAGAACGTCTGCCATTGAGAACCTGCGTTCCAGGATAAAGGTCTATGGTCAAATTCTGAACAGGGTCGGTATAATACATCCTTATAGGGACATTAACCTCAACCCCGCCTATTGCGTCAATCAATTCACGGAATGCCTTGAAGCTGACTATTACATGTTTCTCCGGTCGGATTCCTATTACACTTTCAATCTCATCATACATGGTCTGGATTTTGCCCGGACTTCCGTATGCGGAATTTATTTTTTTGTCAGACCTTTCATTTTCCACCCTTGTATCACGGGGTATCTGCAACACATTTATGGAATTATCATTCAAATTATATCTGCAAAACAGTATAAGGTCTGTCCGATAACCTTCTTCGTCTATTCCGGCAACCACAAAGTCCTGAACGTCGTCCGATGATGACAGTACATTGCTCCTGAAACCAAACTTTATGGGTTCACCGCTTATTATAGAAACCGCCCCTGCAAATCCTACATAGATGAGCATAAGCAGTATAAGTATTGCAACCACAAGCCTTAAGGGTGATTTGATTCTCATTTATCCTGACCTCTTTTATTCTTCATTAAAAAACTGTTGCGTGTTGTCACCGTATCCGTATGCAGAACTTTGCCGCAATCGATTATAAACTTAATAACCATATCTGCCTGGCACAGCACTGCCTTGTCAATATCCTCATATGCTATTTTTCTTATAACATCTGCCTCGGGGTATGTTCTGCCCTCTTCAATAAAGTCTGCCACATATATTATCTTTTCAAGCATGGACATATCGCTGCGCCCAGTTGTATGAAATCTGACCGCGTTAAGGATTTCCTCATTTCCAATCCCAAACTCATCCCGTGCAATATATGCAGCGAGCGGGCCATGCAAGAGTGCACCATTCACCCGTTCTGTATCGTCGGGAATATACCCAAAACCTTCTAGCATTTTTATTGCATCACTATAGGGTATTTCCTTGGCAATATCATGAATGAGACCTGCCAGATATGCAGAATCGCCGTCCACATTCCAATGCTCCGCCAGACTTCTCGCCTCACGGGCAACATTTTCGGTATGCCTGAATCGCTTTTCACTCATAACCGATTTTGCATAATCCCTTATTTCATCAACAGTCTTCATAATTATTCACGGTTTTCCTTGTAAATTCCTGACTTATAAATATAGTCAATCACTTTGTCACATACCATATCCTTTATGGATTGGTCACACTTTATACGCCTGCGTATATCCGAAGACGACATATCAACTGTTTCCATAGTAATCTTTGTTATATCTGCGTTATATTTTGCTCTATAATATTCTATGGTTTGTTCCAAATCGCAATTTTCCATCCCGCCACGGTCAGCAACAACGATCTCTGCCTGTCGGAAAATATCTGCAGGACAAAACCACTCTTCCATTTGGCACAATGAGTCTGCCCCTACAATAAAACACAATCTGTCATCGGGATAGATTTTTTTTAGTTTTTCAAGGGTCTTTGCTGTATAACTCTTTCCCTGGTCCACAACCTCTATATCTGATATTTCAAAGCCAGAACGCCCCTCAACAGCCAGTCTGACCATCTCAATACGATGCTTGCCATCAGGAATGTCTGATGCATCTTTGTGCGGTGGATTGCCACAGGGAATAAACACAACCTTGTCAAGGCCAGCCTTTTCCATCGCCTCACGGGCAACAATCAAATGCCCAGTATGTGGTGGATTAAAGGTCCCACCTAAAATTCCGATTCGCAATTTGCGTCTCCCCTTTTAGTAGGTAAGAATTTCGTCAACGCCGGTATTAAGTTCTGTCCAGTCACTTCTGTCTTTTTTGATAAGATACATATCAAAGCTACCGTCATCCGGATTAAGATTCTTATAGAACAAAACATCGTCAAGTCCTGTCACATCAAAGCCAAATACTTCTGAAGCCAGTTCTTCTGCTGTTCCGTCGATACCCATTCTCTCTATAGTTCCATATGCACCTTCAACATTGAAGTTTGAGATATAGAATATATTATCTCCCGATTTGGAAACTCCAAACATCTCTGGTGAAACTTCCTCCTTGAGCAATGTCATATCCTTGCCGTCAAGGACATAGACATCAAGCACCTTTCTGGAGGGACTGTAATCCTTGGCAAAAATAAACTTGCCATCCGCTGCCCTGTAGCAGAAATACACATCCTCAGCGATTGGTGTCTCTGAAACAATTTTGCCATTCTTGTATTCACACAAGTTAAGTGTGCCGCCGCCCTTGAACGATTCAAACTCCGAGATATACAATATACTCTTGCAATCTTCGCTGACAGCCATCTGCGGTTTGCCTGCAACAACCTGGTAGTCAACAACAACATTGCCGGCAACCTTCTGAGGCTGCTTGCCCCTTGTATATGCATAAAAGTCAGCCAATTTGCCGGTATACACCTTGTCATACAACACCGTTTTTTCGTCCTCTGACAGCATAAGGATACTGTTCATACCTGAGGCAATCTTTTCTTTTTTGCCTGAATCAATATCCACTGTATAAAGGTTGTTTGTTCCATCATCAGCCATTCCATAAACAAACAAACTGTTTTTCTTTTTCTGCATAAGGGGTGCTTTCTTAGTTCTTTCCCCAAGTCTGATTGCACGACCCTTATTATTTATAGCATAGATGTCAAACGAACCATCTTCTGTGTCATAATCTTTTGCATAAATATGGGACGAGTTGTCACTGCTTGAACCAAACAGTTTGCACACATCTGTGTCAAGCTTTACCTTTTCATCTTTCAGTTTTGAAAGGCTCTTGGCATACATATCCCCACGCATTTCCACCCGATTAAGGTTCTGGAGGAAAATCGCCCATTGACCATCTCCTGAGAACTTAAATGTTCCATGGTCAATGTCTGTTGCAATCTTGAACGGTTCTTCAATGCCAGCCTCCCAATAATGAAGCACACCCATATCTCCGTTCTTGTCAGTCGACTGAAGATAAAGCAACTTTTCGCCGTCTCCTGTCATCAAAACAGAGTTATGTACTGCATCAGAAATCTGTATTTTTTTCTTTGGTTTTCCGTTTTCTATCAGGCAAAGTGTTCCGCTGTTGGTGTCAGGATCAAAGTTTTCAAAAAAGAATGTCTTTTTGCCGTTCTTTGATTTGTAAACAATTCCTGCATCCTTGGCTGCTCTCTCAGCAGAAATAGCATTACCATTTTCATCAA
>JAZRNA010000028.1:0-45569 GCA_045647945.1 Clostridia bacterium | reverse complement strand
TGATTTCATCAACCGTCTCAAGTGTTATGTAAGACGGTTTGATCACTGCATCAATGGAAACAGTTGGGATAAGAGCTTTCTCGTCGATTTTTTCTGCAGTATGTGCGTTGATTGCCTCTCTGAATTTCTCAATATTCTCTGTTTTTATAGAAAGTCCGGCTGCAAGTTCGTGTCCACCGAATTTTTCAAGCAAATGACTGCTTTCCTCCAACGCTTCAAAGAGGTTAAATCCGCTTATGCTGCGGCCTGAACCTTTTGCCTCGTCACCATCAATGGCAAACAGAATAGATGGCTTATAAAATTTTTCGGTAATCTTTGAAGAAACGATTCCCACAATACCATGATGCCAGTTTTCATGAGGAATAACAAGAACCTGGTCATCTTTAATCTGTGGATTGTTTTCGATGTATTCAAGAGCCTCAGCAAACATATTTTGTTCTGTTTGCTGTCTGATTGTATTTTCCTCACAGAGACCATTTGCAAGTTCATATGCCCTCTCTCTGTCTGATGTAAGGAACATCTCCACACTCCTTGACGCACACCCCAGACGTCCGCTTGCATTGATTCTGGGAGCAATAATGTAACCAATCGTTGATGTGGTTATTGGTTTGCTGTTGGTTATGGATACATCAATCAAAGCCTTAAGACCTATATTTTCGGTGTTTCTGAATTTTTCAAGACCTTTTGTTACTATTATTCTGTTTTCATCAACAAGAGGTGAAATATCAGCAACAGTTCCCAGACATATAAGGTCAGAATATTTCTCCATGAGTTCGTCTACAGAGGATTGGTCATCCAATGCCTGAATGAGTTTGAACGCAACACCTACGCCTGCAAGATTTTTGAAAGGATATTTACAATCCTTACGTTTGGGGTCAATTGCAGCATATGCATCCGGAATGGTCTCCTTGCACTCGTGGTGGTCTGTTATAATTATATCCATGCCTATGCTCTTTGCATACTCTGTTTCTTCCACCGCGGTAATGCCGGTGTCAACTGTAATGACAACCTTTGTTCCGCTCTCTTTAATTTTGTCCAAAGCGTCACGGTTTACACCATAACCCTCCTGGATTCTGTCAGGAACATAATAATCAACCTCAAAACCCATAGAAGTAAGGTGCTTGTATAAAATTGCAATACTGGTAATACCATCAACATCATAGTCGCCATAAATGGTGATTTTTTCATTGTTTTTCTGTGCTGTTTTAATTCGGTTTACCGCTTTGTCCATATCCTTAAGAAGATACGGGTCATGCAAACTTTCGAGGTCACACCTCAAAAATTCCGCAATATCCTTGTTGTCTGTAATACCCCTGTTGTAAAGTATAATAGAAGTTAAAGGGGAAATATGAAATTCCTTTGAAATTTCAATTACCCTCGCCTTATCAAATTCCCTAAGTAACCAATTTTTCTGTAACATAACTTTTCTCCTAAAATGCTAATTCTTTAACTTTCATTTTATCACGGTTTTCAAAAAAAAACAACACTTTTTTACAAAAGAATAATCCCTGATAGTCATTAAATTAATTTTTAAGTTCCACAACAGTAACTCCGTTTTCGCCCTCACCATATCTTCCAAGTCTGAAAGCCTTTACATGGGGATGTTTGCGGAGCATTGAGTGGATGCCACTTCTAAGAACCCCTGTACCTTTGCCATGAATTATTGTAACAGTGGAAAGTCCTGACATAGCTGCCCGGTCAAGGAACATATCAGCCTCATCCATAGCTTCTTCAAGAATCATTCCTCTCAAATCCACCTCGGTTTTTACAGGTTTAGTTCCACCCTTTACATTCTTTTGAGGAATAAACTTTGCAATATTCTTTTTGGTTTCATCTTCCAGAATAACCAGATTGGAAAGTTTTGAGGTGGTTTTCATTATTCCCATCTGAACCACACCTGTTCCTGCTTTTTTGTCAATGGAAAGAAGTGTTCCCTTGTCATTCAGGTCCACAATCAAAACAGACATTCCCGGTTTAAAGGAATTTATATTGGTCTTTACTGGCTTTGGTTTTGGTATACCAGGGGCTTTTTTTGCTTTTTTTAGGCTAAGATTTATATCTTTCCGCACCTCTTCCATAGCCTTAAGTGCTTCCCGTTGGTCTTTTTCTTTTTGCAGTTCACGCATTTTATTCAGAATATCTTCTGTTTCCCCTTTTGCTCCCTCTATTATTTCAGCAGCTTTTTGGTTTGCGCGTTCTATTATTTCCTTACGCTGTTTTTCAAATCTCTTTCTTTCTGATTCAAGTTCTTCCTTAATCTCTGCAACTTGCCTTTCCAAATGTTCCTGCTGAGTTTTTGATGTTTCTGAAATTCTGCGGTTTTCTTCTATAGTTGCAAGAACATCCTCAAACTTTACCGTTTCTTTGGAGAGAAGTTTTTTTGAATCCTCAATTATAAAATCTGATAGCCCTAATTTTTTTGATATAGCAAAAGCATTACTTTTTCCGGGGATTCCTATAAGCAGTCTGTATGTGGGACTCAGCGTATCAACATCAAATTCACATGATGCATTTTCCACCCTGTCTGTTGAAAGTGCGTAAATTTTAAGTTCGCTGTAGTGAGTTGTAGCAACAACCTTTGCGCCAAGATTTTTGACATAATTGAGAATAGAGTTGGCGAGAGCCGCACCCTCTATGGGGTCTGTGCCTGCACCAAGCTCATCGAATAGAACAAGAGAATCCGGAGTTATCTTGTTTAAAATACCTACAATATTGGTCATATGCGCAGAAAATGTGCTGAGGCTCTGTTCTATACTCTGCTCGTCACCAATATCTGCATAAACACCGTCAAACACCGCAAGAACAGTTCCGTCATCAGCAGGGACAAAAAGTCCTGACTGTGCCATGATTGAAAACAACCCCAATGTTTTCAAAACAACAGTTTTTCCGCCCGTGTTTGGCCCCGTCACAATAAGGCTGTCAAAATCATAGCCCAGACTTATGTTCTGAGGAACAACCTTCTTTCTGTCAATCAATGGGTGTCTGCCGTTTTTTATTAGTATTTTGCCCTCATGATTAATTTGGGGGCAAACCGCCTTTTGTTCCAATGCCAGTTTAGCCTTGGTGAAAAGCATATCAATATCAATTATTGCATCATAATCCGCTTTAACAATATCTGCTATTTCGGCTACAATAGCAGTAAGTTCTGTCAGCACTCGTTCTATTTCAATTTTTTCCTTTGCAGCAAGTGCATGAAGTTCATTGTTTGCATCCACAACACTTGCAGGTTCGACAAATAATGTGCCGCCGGATGCCGAAACATCATGAACAATACCATGAACATCACCTCTGTGTTCCGCCTTAACCGGAACAACATACCGGTCATTTCGCAAAGTAACAATAGGATCCTGCAGAAACTTCTGGTAATGTGGCGAGCGAATCATGGAACTGAGAGAATCCTTTATTTTGTCACTTGCTCTGTCGATTTTTCTTCGTATGTTGGCAAGTTCTGCGCTTGCTCCGTCAGCCATTTCTGTTTCGGAGACTATGGAGTTTGAAATTCTCTCTTCCACCTGGGTGTTTTTTTCAAGACACGCAAAATAACGGTCTATTGAGTTCTCATGGCCGTCATAGTATTTCTTTAGTTGATCTGCAGTTTTTAAAATTTTAGCGATATTCAGGAGTTCGGACATTGACAAACTTCCACCTATGTCTATTCTCTTGATTGCCTTTTCAACAGGCAAAACTGCAGAAATTGACGGAGAACCGTATTTGCAAATCATCACAACAGCTCCGTCTGTATCCCCAAGAGCGGTCTTTACTGCATCAAAGTCGTTCTGAGGAGAAAGCATCTGCACACGCGCCTTTGTTTCGTCATTAACAGCGTGTTTGGATAACATATTCAATATTTTATCAAATTCTAATACCCGTAAAGTTTTTCCATCCATAAACATTTAAAATCCTTTTTCCTTTTAATTATAATATTTTATCACAATAATACAATTTATGCAATACAAATGACGAAATGAAGTTTACTTTTACAATGTGTACTTGCACAGGACAAAACACCTTTGCATACACTGAATATATATTATCTCTTAAGCTGTTTGTAGCAGCTTGGCAGATTGGAGCGTATATTTATGTTTGGTATATTTGACACCCTTATCGAATCTTTGGTTTTTATTATATCTTTTGTGTCAGGAAGCAATTCTTTCCCCAAACCCCTCAGTGCCAAAGAGGAAAGATACTACATAGAAAAGATGGAGAATGGGGATATTGATGCAAAAAACAAGCTGATTGAGCATAATCTGCGTCTGGTGGCACATATTGCAAAAAAATATTCCGCCAATGTCCGCGACAACGAAGACCTTATATCCCTTGGGACAATCGGTTTGATAAAGGGCATCAGCAGCTTTGACAGTTCCAAAGGAACACGTCTCGTTACATACGCTGCAAGATGTATCGAAAATGAAATACTGATGCTTATGCGAAATAACAAAAAGTGTCAGGGTGATGTTTCTCTTAATGACCCGATTGGTACAGATAAAGAGGGAAATCAAATACTCCTCATGGACATCATTGGCTCTGACGAGGAAGACGTTATAAAAGAAATTGATGACCGTGCACAAATAAAAAAACTATATGAAAACATAAAAACTCGTCTTGATGACAGGGAGCGTGAAATAATAAAAATGCGTTATGGATTGTGGGACGGCAACGAGCGGACACAATCGGAAATAGCAGAGATTATGGGGATTTCCCGCTCTTATGTATCACGCCTTGAGAAAAAGGCTATCGGCAAGCTAAAATTTGGAATATGTGACGATATGCAACAAATAAAATAAGGATTGGGTACCTTTCCCAATCCTTTGTTTTTATACAGTTTGCTTTTTGCGTGCTCTTGGATGTGCACTTTTATAAACATCTTTGATATGTTTTTTTACAACGCTGGCATAAACTTGTGTGGATGAAATATCTGTATGACCCAGCATTTCCTGGATGGATTTTAAATCCGCCCCATTCTCAAGCAGGTGTGTGGCAAAAGAATGCCTGAGTGTATGCGGTGTAATATCCTTTTGGATATTGGCTGCAGAAGCATACTGCTTTATTATTTTCCAAAATCCCTGACGTGTCATTTTGGTTCCGCTGCAATTCACAAACAGATTTTCAACAGAATTTTCTTTTATAAGCTGTATTCTTGCTGTGTCTATGTAGTTCTTAACGGCCTTTTTGGCAATGGAATAAACCGGTATTACCCTCATTTTTTTGCCATAATTACAGTTTATGTACCCAATATTCATGTCAACATCAGACATTTTAAGGTCAATCATCTCTGTAACCCTCATACCCGTAGCATAAAGAAGTTCAAGCATAGCCTTGTCACGGCAACCTTTTGCATCACGTGTGTCAGGCTGATTAAGCAAGCTCTCTACTTCCTCGCTAGTCAGAACTTCAGGGAGCTTTTTATCTATTTTGAGCGAGTGTAAATTTGCCGTAGGGTCCTGTTTAACAATTCCCTCGTTTTGCATAAATCGGTAAAAGGAACGAATTGACGCTAAGTTTCTTGAAACAGTTGACGCAGCTTTACCCGATTTTTGCAATTTCATCAGATAATCAAGTATTGATGTGCCGCTTACGGCATCAACAGTAGTCTCTTTTGTTTTAAGAAAGTCAACATATGCATTTATATCACGTTTGTATGAAAGCAACGTGTTTTCAGATGCATGTTTGCTGTTGGTCAAAAAACCAAAGTATCTCTCTACTATATTTTTCATTTGCAGTCCTTCCTTCTACTTACTCAAAAATGAACAAATCGGTTTTAAAACAGGCGGTACAACAAATGCATCAATTAAGCTGCATAAAACTAAAACTACAAGTGTCCCCACGAGAAACAAAAGATTTCTCAGATACATTTCTTTGTGCGTTGCCAGGCTTTGTCCTTTAAGTCTTATTTTTCGCAAGGACAAAGCAAAATTCATATTAAATACCGTATATATTATAATCACAGGAACCAAAATTAAGACCTGCGGAATAATCGACACAATCGCCAGCAAAAGACCTTTTCCCCTATATATTTGAAGTATCAAAACGGTGGTAAATCCCAATTTATATCCCTTGGAACCTACCTGCAGAACCCCTATGGGTACAAACCCTACCCAAAGTCCGGATATCCACAACAACAGCACAACCTTGATGTTGTTGTAAAGTGAAACTTTGAATATATCTGTTTTGCTTATTGACTGAATATTATAAGCTGAAACAAAATTTCTAAGGTATGAGTTAAGACTTTCATAGCTTTCCTGTTCCAAAGATAATGCTGACAAAGAACCGATTACTGTCCCCAGCAAAAGACTGACAACCACGAAAAAAAACTGAAGTCTGTTGCCCGAGATGTAATCGGTTATATTTCTTATAAAATTATACTTTTTCATATGGCTTCTCCCCTCGTAAATTGGCGGTCACTCTCGCCTATTTACATATCTATGAGACAAGCCGTAAAAATATGAAAATCAATTTTAAACAAACAACTACTTTGACATTTCATCGGCCCTTTTTATGCAAGCATCAATTGCCTGGGAAACCGATGTTTGAAATCCTGTTTTTTCAAGTTCACAAACTGCAGCGATGGTTGTCCCGCCGGGCGAGCAAACTGCATCCTTGAGAACCCCCGGATGCTCCTTGGTTTCCAAAACCATTTTTGCAGCACCCTCAACAGCTTTTGCCGCAAGCTTTAGGGAAACTTCTTTAGGGATTCCATGTTTAACGCCGCTGTCCGCCATAGCATCAATAAGCATATATACATATGCAGGACTGCTGCCATGGAGCGCTGTTGCCGCATTTATATATTTCTCTTCCAGAACTATAACCTCACCCACTCCGGAAAGGATGCTTTGAGCTGTTTCCAGTTCTTTTTCAGAAATATTTTTGTTTGGAGTAATAACAGTCATGCCACAATTTACCTGAGCCGGTGTGTTGGGCATTGCCCGGATTATTTTTGCATCACTGCCCAGTTTCTCTTCTATTGCACGAATTGTTGTCCCTGCCGCGATAGAGATGAAAATCCTGTCTTTGGTGAAAGCTTTTGCCTCATCAAGAACTATTGGTAATACATTGGGTTTTACTGCAAAAATAACAATTTCACTGTGTTTTAAAACTTCGCTATTATCCTCTGTGGCAAAAACGCCAAGACTTTGCCACTTCTTGAGATTTTGAGGATTCTTGTCACTTATACTGAGTTCATCCGCTCTGATGATTTCGGATGATACAAGACCCCCAGCCAAAGCAGACGCCATGTTTCCTGCACCAATTATTCCAATATTCACCGCAATTCTCCTTTTTTAGTATTCTCCATTGATGTATTTTTCGATTCTGTCCAATCCTTCCATTATCGTTTCCATAGAGGTTGCATAAGAGAGACGCACATAACCATCAATACCAAAACCTTCACTTGGCACCAAGGCAACAAGTGCTCTGTCCAAAATATCTGCACAAAGTTCACTTGCTGTACTAAAGGTTTTGCCATAGAGTTCTCTTCCCAAAAGTGCTCTTACGTTCATAAAAATATAAAATGCACCGTTAGGCTTTATGCAGCTTATGCCATGGATTGAATTAATTCTCTCTACCATGTAATCCCTGCGTTTTATATATTCCTCACGCATCGAAGCCACCGATGACTGGTCGCCCAAAAGCGCCTCAACAGATGCCGCCTGCGCTATTGAGTTGGGGTTTGAGGTAGAATGACTCTGTATGTTTGACATAGTCTTTGCAAGCTCTGCATTGGATGCTGTATAGCCTATTCTCCAGCCTGTCATTGCATAAGCCTTTGCCATACCGTTTACAATTATTGTGAGATTTTTTATATCCTCACCAAATGATGCAATGTTAACATGCTCACCCTCATAAACTAGTTTTTCGTATATTTCATCAAAGATTACGTATATATTGTTTTCAACTGCAATTTCTGCAATCTGCTGAAGTTCATCTTTTGTATACACCATACCTGTAGGATTGCTGGGTGTATTAAGAACCAATGCACGTGTTCTTGATGTAATATACTTTTTCAAATCTTGTGGGTCAAGTTTGAAATTTGCATCCTCTGTAGTGTCTATAAATACCGGCACACCGCCTGCCATTTTAACCATCTCTGGATAGCTTACCCAGAAAGGTGCAGGAATAATCACCTCATCACCATCTTCGCATATTGCCATGAAGATATTGGTGAGGCAATGCTTGCCGCCATTGCTGACAACAATGTTTTCAATACCATATTCAATCCCTGAATCTTTTTTAAACTTTTCACAAATAGCCTTTTTGAGTTCTATTGTACCTGATGCGGGTGTATATCTGGTAAAACCATCTTCAATAGCTTTTATAGCTGCTGCCTTTACATTATCAGGTGTATCAAAATCAGGTTCACCTGCTCCAAAACCAACCACAGGAATTCCCTGTTTTTTCATCTGTTTATATTTTGCATCAAGGGACAATGTTGGTGACGGACTTACTCCCTTGGCTTTTTTTGAAATATATGTTTGCATTTGAAACCTCCTAGTCGTCTAAAAAAATGCTTAGACTTTCATTTTAATACAAAATAAGTTAAATTTCAACCTTTTTTTTACTTACAGCAAAATTTTTTCCATAAGTTTCAAAAAATTGTCCGAGGATATCTTATTTATTAGGAAATCTGAATATCCTATTCTCTGCATTTCCTCAAAAATTTTATACATATCCTCCACTCCCATTATTTCACAAGGCAATGAATCCATACCATCGAAATCACTTCCCAAGCCTACCGAATCTTCGCCGCCAAGTGACAGAATATGTTCGATATGGTTGAGCAAATCCTTGATTGAACATTTACCATAGCTGATAAAATCTGAATAAAAATTCACACCTATACAACCGCCGCATGTTATAATTGCTTTTATCTGCTCATCATCAAGATTACGTTTGTGGGGCATTACAGCTTTTGCATTTGAGTGAGTGGCTGCAATGGGACTTTTGCTGGTTTCCACAACATCCCAAAAACCTCTTTCTGAAATATGTGATACATCTATAAGCATACCCAAACGATTCATTTCCAAAACAACTGATTTCCCAAATCTGGTGAGTCCTGCACCTCTCTCCTCATCTATTCCATCACAAATCTCGTTGGAATAGTTCCAGCAAAGGGTCATTATGCGTACACCTGCATTATAGAACTCATTGAGTTTTTCCAATTTTCCTTCTATTGCCTCTCCACCCTCAACGCTAAGAAGTGCCGCTGTCTTGCCCATACTTATGGCATCTTTTATCTGCTTTGTATTGGTACAATGTTCAATTAAATCATTATTCCTATCAATTTCCTCAAAATAACGATTTATAATCTGTCCGGCCCTCAAAAAAGGCGGCAATGTATCCTGTTTTTTATTAATAAATGCCGCGAAAATCTGTATATAATTGTTCTGCAGGTTGTGTATGCGTTTAATGTCCAGATGATAATTGTTCTTCCTGAGGCTGCCGCCAAAATCGGTTATCTTTTGCATGGTATCACAGTGTGCATCAAAAACTGCAAAAGCCATAAATTATACCTCCGTGAAAACCTGCTCTATATGATTAATACTTTCAAAATCAAAGCTGTCCCCCGTAAATGTTCCAAAGACCTCTATTATGTCAAATCGGATATTCATATCGCAGGGGTTCTGCATAAGGTACCATTTAGCAGCATTGACAAAGCTTCGTTTTTTATAATATGTGACTGCCTCTGCAGGGGTTCCAAAATCAGATGTACTTCTGGTTTTTACCTCAACAAAAACCAAATCATCGCCTTTTTTTGCAATTATATCAATTTCACCCATTTTGTTGCGATGGTTTCTTTCTATAATCTTATATTTGTTTTTTACAAGAAATTTTTCTGCAAAATTTTCACCGTACTGCCCCGTTATTTTATTATAAGTACCCTTTTTCATAATTACTTACCCAAAACCTTTGCCGTCATGAAAGACTTTCTGTGAACAGGTGATATGCCAAATTTCTGGATTGCCTCTATATGTACTTTGGTTCCGTAACCCTTATGCTTTGCAAAGCAATATTCTGGGTACTCCCCGTCAAGTTCAGTCATAAGTCTGTCTCTGCTCACCTTGGCAAGAATTGATGCCGCGGCAATAGTCTGCGACTTTGCATCACCCTTTATCACATATTCAAAGGGAATTTCATAAGGAATGTTGTCGTTGCCGTCTATAATAACAAAATCCGCCTTAGTTTCAAGATTTTTAAGGGCATTGTGCATAGCAAGTGAAGTTGCCTGTCTTATGTTTATCTCATCTATAACCTCAGAAGATACAAATTCTATGGAATATGCTATTGCCGATTTCGTTATAACATCAAATAGCAATTCACGTTTCTTTTCAGTAAGTTTTTTTGAATCATTTATTCCGTCAATAATCAAATCCTTGGGCAAGATAACCGCCGCGGCACAAACTGGTCCTGCCAAGGGTCCACGTCCTGCCTCGTCAATCCCTGCAACTAATTCATATCCCTTATCATACAAAGAGTTTTCAATTTCTTTCATCCTTTTTCCTCCTATCTAAAGAACGGGCAGATATATGCAACATATATCTGCCCTGATGTCTGCTTTAAGGTAATTCCAATGTTATTCTTCCTATTTTGGCTGCCCTGAATTCATCCAAAACCAAATTAGCAACTCTTAATGTATCAATATTCCCACCGGATACTATACAGCCACGCTTTTTGCCAATAAGCTCCAATAGTTCAAAATCATCAATGTCGTCAATATCATCATCAAGTTTAAATCTTGCCATCAGCATTTCTTTATAATTTTCACGCAAAAAGCCAATAAGAAAGAATGCAAGTTCCTCAATATCCATTATCTCGTCCTTGATTCCTCCAGTATATGCAATCCGCTTGCCAACCTCTGGGTCCTCAAACTTGGGCCACAAAATGCCGGGAGTATCCAATAATTCATACTTACCCGCAACCCTTATCCATTGCTTTGCTGTTGTAACACCGGGACGGTCACCCACCTTTGCTGCAGCTCTGCCGGAAAGGCGGTTTATAAAAGACGATTTTCCCACATTAGGAATTCCCACAACCAAAATCTTGACCGCTCGCCTCATCATTCCCTTTTGGGCTTCGCGTTCAAATTTATCTGCAAGAACACGTTCTATGGCAGCATCAATACTTTTAAGCCCTTTGCCCGAGAGGCTGTCTGCCGCTATAGTACAGATGCCCTTTTTCTCAAAAAAGCTTATCCATGCATCATTTGCTGATTTGTCCGCTATATCACACTTGTTAAGGACAAGCACTCTTGGTTTTTTGCCCACTATTCTGTCAATTTCAGGATTTCTGGAGGACAAGGGAAGTCTGGCATCAACCAGTTCAATCACCACATCAACCAGTTTAAGGTTTTCGGTTATTAATTTTCGGGTTTTGGCCATATGACCAGGAAACCATTGTATATTCATATCTTACCTCATATTATTCAGCATAAGTGTGGTCTACGCTACCCAAATTGTTAAGGGGCCAGAACCGGAAAACAGCATGCCCAATAATCTCATCCTTCGGAACCTGTCCTATCTCACGGCTATCTTTGCTGGCGTTTCTGTTGTCACCCATAACAAAAACCTTACCTTCTTCCACAACAATAGGATTTTCTCTGCTGTATTCACCATTCTGCATTAATCTGTATATATATGACCCCACAAGATTTGTCGGCTCGGCAATATATGGCTCGTCAATGATTTCGTCATTAACATATATATCTCCTGTTATGAAGTCGATATATACAGTATCACCCTCCGTGGCAATAACACGCTTTATATACGGACGACCGGGGTCTGAACCTGGCTCAAAGATAATGACATTACCTTTTTCAGGCTCGTACATCACCCTGTTCACATACAGTCTGTCGGAATCCTGAAGTGTGGGTTCCATTGACTCGCCATCCACTTTTGCCAATGTCATAACATAGTTCTTGAGCAAAAACGAAACAACCAAAGCAATAACTATCGCCTGAATCCAATCCCAAAGTTCCTTTTTCCAATTAACTTTTGAAGTGTTAGAAGAATCTGCAGTATTTTCTACAATTTCAACTTCAGGATTAGTATTATTGTTTTCAAAATTTTCCATAGATAACACCTTCAAAAAACAAAAAATAGTGAAATGGCAGGTATTAAAAAATACCCGCCATACTTGATTGTTAAATCTTTTCTTTAACTTTTGCAGCCTTACCAACTCTGTCACGGAGATAGTAGAGCTTAGCACGTCTAACTTTACCGCGTCTTGAAACCTCGATACGATCAATATTAGGTGAGTTTACAGGGAAAGTCTTCTCAACACCAACACCATAAGAAATACGTCTTACAGTAAATGTCTCACGAATTCCGCCGTGATTCTTCTTGATGATTGTTCCTTCAAACATCTGGATTCTTTCTCTGTTACCTTCTTTTACCTTAACATATACGCGAACTGTGTCACCAATGTTAAGCTGGGGAAGGTCTGTTCTAATCTGTTCCTGTGTAATCTGGTCTAAAATGTTCATAATTTACATCCTTTCTATTTCAGGCATTCATACCATATTACCTTCCAGATAAGGCATAAGCAGAGGACTACCCATAATCAACTTACAAAGTATATCACACTTCTCCGTGAATTGCAAGTGTTTTTTCAAATTTTTTCATAAATTTCTATTTTTATAAAATACGCAAATACTAATGCTGACTTTTAGGGTTGACGATATCACGCCAATCAAGGTCTCCACGTTCCAGACCTCTTATCATAACTTCCGCTGTAGCACTGTTGGTTGCAAGTGGGATATTGTGAACATCACACAATCTGAACAGAGCTGAAACATCAGGTTCGTGAGGCTGAGCTGTAAGAGGGTCGCGGAAAAATAAAACTAAATCTATTTCATTATAAGCAATTCTGGCACCAATCTGTTGATCTCCGCCCTGGGGACCCGACAAGAACAAATTGACATTCAATCCCGTTGCATCCATAATAAGACTGCCTGTTGTCCCAGTGGCACAAAGGTTGTGTTTTTTAAGAATTCCCTTATACGCAATACAAAAATCCACCATCAATTCCTTTTTCTTATCATGTGCTATCAACGCTATGTTCATTTGCAGCCTCCTTTTTGTTAGCAATCATTTTTCCATTGTTTTAAACTAATTTTTCGTTTTTTTGAATCTTTTAAATAATCCCTTTCTGCCAAATTCCATAAGAGGAACATTTCCCCCCGCCAGTCTCTGTGCTATATTGCGATAGCATTGTCCTGTTGTTGACTTCAGATTTGTCACTACAGTTTCGCCTTTATTGGCTGAAACAAGCACATCTTCTGCATCAGGAATTATCCCTATAAGGTCAATATCAATAAGATTTATGACTTCATCAACCGTCATCATCTCTCCCCGTCGCATTAAGTCGGGACGAATCTTGTTTATAATTACATAATGCTGGTCAATACCCATTTCTTCCAGAAGTCCCACTACCCTGTCGGCATCACGAACAGCAGAGAGCATGGGGATGGTCACAATCAGCGCCTTGTCCGCCCCTGCAACAGCATTCCTGAAACCTTGTTCAATCCCTGCGGGGCAGTCAATCAAAACAAAATCATATTCTTGTTTTAACTCTTCACAAAGTTTTCTCATCTGTTCAACAGAAACAGCATCTTTATCCGTGGCTTGTGCCGCAGGAATAACAAACAAACCTTCAATATCTCTATGTTTAATAATAGCTTTTTTGATTTCACAAACACCGGTAACAATATCCACCAGGTCATAAACAACCCGGTTTTCAATACCCAATGCAACATCCAGGTTTCGGAGACCGATATCTGTATCAAGCAATACAACCTTTTTGCCAAGCTTTGCAAGACCAACACCTAAATTAGCGGTTGTGGTGGTTTTTCCTACACCACCCTTGCCGGAAGTTACAACTATTACCTCTGACATTCAAAAGCCTCCACAAATTTTAAATATCTTTTTCACAATATTAGCATAAAACACCATAAATGTCAAAACATTATTTCAAATTTAATAAAATTTTCTCCTCACGGTGTACTTATTTTAAAAGTGTATTTACAGGCTCAATCTCATCAACCACATCGTAGAGTCCCAGATATTGTTCAAACATATCTCTTGCAACCTGGGCAGCATATCTGCTGGTTGCACCGTGTTCCAAAACAACTGCAACAGCGATTTTGGGATTGTCATATGGGGCAAAACCTACAAAAAGTACGGTATCACTTCCGTTGCTGACCTCCGCTGTTCCGGTCTTTCCGCCTACAGCAATGGGAAAATCTTCAAATACAGCTTTTGCAGTTCCATCTTCTGTAACACGCCTCATTCCATCTTTAACAGCTTCAACTGTGGAATCCGAAATTTCAAACTTAGAAATCAGATACGGTTCGTTTTTATACACAATTTCTCCTGTTTTATAGTTTCTTATATCCTTTACAAGATGCAATGCATATCGATTTCCTTTGTTGATTATTGTACTTACATAACTAGCAAGTTGCGCGGGGGTAAACATGTTGTCAGACTGACCGATAGCTGCCTGCAAAGTATCCCCCGGATACCATTCCATATTCCTTGACTCTCTGAACTCCTTGCTGGCAACAATTCCCTCGGATTCCGCAAGTTCAATGCCTGTGGTTTGACCCAACCCAAAGCCTTTGGCATAGTGTGAAATTTTGTCAATTGTAAGTCTTCGCCCTACATCATAAAAGAAATAGTTGCACGAAACACCAATTGCCTCAGATACATTAATCAGTCCATGTGTTTCTCCTGTATTCTTCCAAATAAGACACGTTGGCTGATACGAAGGTGCATAATACTTATAAACACCTAAATCTTCAATTTTTGTATTGGGCGTGATTATGCCCTCTTCCAGAGCCGCAATAGATGTTAATGGTTTAAAAGTTGAACCCGGCGTGTACGCTCCGCCCAACGCTCTGTTAAGCAAGGGATTTTGAGGGTTGTTAAATAATTCATTATATTTTTTTGTGTACTCCGTCGGGTGATAACCGGGCAAGGATGCCATTGCCAGCACTTCTCCAGTATCTATTTCTACCGCAACAGCAGCACCGCTGAAACAGTCAAAACCCCTCTCGTTTCTTGTTGCCTCAATGTTCTCCGCAAGAGATTTTTCCGCCACGCCTTGAAGTTCTGAATCTATAGTAAGAATTGCAAAATTTTCTGTCTCAGCAGGCTTGATGCTCAATGTTTGTGAGACAGAACCCGCTTTTGTCTGTTCCACTCTTTTATATCCATCAGTCCCTTTGAGGTATTTTTCAAGAACCTTTTCAAGACCGTCTTTGCCTATTATATCATTCATACCATATCCCTGGTCTTTGAGTTCGTCATATTCCTCTTTATAAATAATATCTGTACGCCCCAGTATATGTGCTGCCATTGTTCCGTTGACATATTCACGAACGGGTTCAATTTCAACGCTGACACCACCCAATTCATAAGACCGCTCTTTTATCTTCTGAACTGTTTCCATTGTTATGTCATTTCCAAAGGTGTATGGGTTCATCACACTGAAATTTTTTGTCTCCATGGTATAGCGAACAGCAGCAATATTCCTTGCATCCTGTGCTGTGTACTCTTCGTCAATATCATATTTTTCGAAATAATACTCCATCACATCTTCTGCTGTTTCAAGACCTTTCAGGTCATTTTCTTTTTTCCATTTTTTTATTGCATCGTCCCTATTCTTGCTGTTTTCAAAATCAAACTTATACGGAATACCAGTTATTGGGAATTCATCCACATACTCTGTGCTATCCGCTTCAAAAATTTTTATAAGATTGTATATGGTCTCATTAAGCACATTATTGTCCCGGCTGATGTTTTGAATCTGGACATAATAACCCATGCTATTGGTGACCATAGGTCTTCCATATCTATCCAGCATTTCACCTCTGGGTGCTTTGATGGGATATGCACGCACAAGGCGATTTTCTGCCTTTTCTTTATATTCATCGCCATGAACAATCTGCAGGCTAAAAAGCCGTGCCACGCAAAACGCTGTGAACACGGCAAGAAAGCAAAATATAAAAATAAATCGTGCCCTCAAACCTTTTTTATCCAATATTTTCACCCTTATCAACATAGAGTCGTTTTATAAATCTTGCTGCCAAAAAATATACAAGCAGGGCTGCAACTGCATTATATAGACTTTCAAGAAAAATAATCCTGAAAATTGCGGTTTTAAAATTTAAGTTTTCAGAAAACAAATATGAAATAAAATAATATATACTCTCATATACAAAAGAGCCTATCAATACTATCAAAATAATAACCAATATATTATTATTTCCCAAAACTCTTTCACATACATGCGCTATAAAGAACCCCGCAAGCATCCCTAAAACAGCATTCATGCCCCAAAATCTGCCAATTAATATATCAAGAACAAATCCAAAAACAAACCCCAGTGTTGCTCCCTCAATACGATTACAAAAACAACATATCATAATGACATAAACAATAAACAAGTTAGGTTTTACATTAAGAATTTCTATAGAATTAAGCCATGTGGACTGAAGTATAGAAAACACAAGCAAAAAAGCCCCATGTATGGTAGTCCTCATTTTACCCAACCTTTCCGTTTTTTAAATATCCATATCATTTTTAATAATAAATACCGCTTTTAATTCCTCGATTTTTGCGTCGGGACTTATGACAGCATACTGAGAAATCCCCTGAACATCAGGACGTATTTCCAAAACTTTCCCCACAGAAAGTCCTTTTGGATAAACACCACCCAATCCTGATGTAACAATCTTATCTCCAACAATTATATTAGCGTTTTTGGACACAAAAGAAAGTCTGCAGTTTCCGTCAACAGCCAAAGCAGAATCGCCCTCAACAATTCCGTATTCGCCTGACCTTACCACCTCTGCGCCGGCCGCATGACCCGGGTCATTGATTGTCATAACCTTTGACCACGTTGTTCCCACTTCGCATATTCTGCCAACAAGCGCTTTATCCACAGAGATAACCGCCTGATTAATAGCTACGCCATGAACAGCACCCTTATCTATTGTAAATGTGTTATACCAGTTTATTGGGTCACGTGCAACAATTTCAGCAGACTCAAGTTCCAGTTCGGGATAGGATTCCTTTAATCCCAGCAACTTTCTCAGTTCCTCATTTTCACGAATGCTGATTTCACTTTTATTCAGTTCTGACTCAAGTTCCTTGTTCTCTTTTTCTAATCTGGAAATTTCATCTTTCAGCTTATCCACATTTGAAAAATATCCAAAGAAATCAGAAACTCCACCCCCTGCTTTTGTCAACAACCCTTGCACCGGAGTGATGATAAC
The DNA here is from genome assembly GCA_045647945.1 of Clostridia bacterium. Classification (GTDB taxonomy): domain Bacteria; phylum Bacillota; class Clostridia; order Monoglobales; family Monoglobaceae; genus SIG440. The sequence goes on along the minus strand of JAZRNA010000028.1, from coordinate 28,300 downwards.
CTGAAAAACATTTTCTGTGAACTTGACATCAGAATTCACAGCATTAACCACGCCAATAACGATACTCAAAACTATAACAACAACTATAAGTCCGAAAACACATCTGTTCTTAAAGAGCTTTTTCAAAAGATGTATCTCCTCTCACAAAAGATTAGTCCGCAATAATAATCGAATGCAAAGTTTTAACTTCTTCAAGTGTTTTTCCCGCACCGATTGCCACACATTCCGATGGTGACTCTGCCATAAATATCGGAATCTGTGTATGTACATTTATAAGTTTGCCCAATCCTTTTAAGATTGCACCGCCACCGGTAAGAACAATTCCTGATTCAAAAATATCTGCTGCCAGTTCCGGCGGTGTTTTTTCAAGTACCGCTTTAATTCCATCGATTATTGCAGCAAGACTCTCCTGAATAGCCTCTCTGATTTCTTCTGATGTAACTGTTGCAGTTCTTGGAAGTCCTGATACAAGGTCTCTTCCTTTGATGGTAAGTGACAATTCTTCTTTAAGAGAACAAGCAGAGCCAACTTCTTTTTTAATCTCTTCTGCAGTTATATTACCTATGATGAGATTATGATTTCTCTTCATATACTGAATTATATCATTATCCAAAGTATGACTGGCAACTTTAAGGCTCTGGGTTGTAACAATGCCACCAAGAGAAACAACCGCAATCTCTGTTGTTCCTCCGCCGATATCAACTATCATAGAGCCAACAGGTGCATTAACAGATATACCTGCACCAATTGCTGCCGCCATTGATTTTTCAACAAGAAATACTTCCTTAACCCCTGCAGCAAGAACAGCATCCCTCACCGCACGTTTTTCAACATCTGTAATATGTGAAGGAATACACACAACCGCCTTTGGTTTCAGGATAGATGCGCCTATAGCCTTTTTGATAAAATATTTAAGCATTGCAACTGTTATGTCAAAATTCGCAATCACTCCGCCCTTTATTGGTGTAACAGCACAAATATCAGCAGGAGTTCTGCCCAACATTTCACCGGCTTCCTTACCTATTGACAGTATTTTGCCGTTTTGACGGCTTACTGCAACAACAGTAGGCTCGTTTACAACAATACCCTTACCCTTGAGATAGATAATAGTATTGGAAGTACCCAAATCAATTCCAATTTCGCTTGCCATAATTACCAACACTCCTTATGTAAATATTTCCAAATTATACTAAAAAATTTTTATATCAAAATTCTCTTTAAGAACTTGACATAATTTTGAAACGGGCAACCCTACAACATTGAAATAATCTCCGTCAATTTTCTCCACAAACAACGAGCCCAGGTTCTGTATTCCATAAGACCCTGCCTTATCCATTGGTTCCCCAGTATTAATATAATCTTTAATCTCGCTTATGTCAAGTTTTTTGAAAAATACTTCTGTTTTTTCACAAAAACTGACTGACTTTTTTGTGCAGATATCCTCTACATAAACACCTGTATATACAAAGTGTGACCTTCCACTAAGTTGCACAAGCATTCTCTCTGCATCTGCCTCATCCTTGGGTTTGCCCAAAACTTCATCATTAACAGCCACAACTGTATCTGCGGCTATAACAACAGCCTCCATGGTATCGCGAAGGTCTCTTATTACATTTTCACCCTTAAATCTCGCCAGTCCACAAACCAAATCTTCTGGAGACACACCTCTGTCAACCGGTTCAGGCGTATTGTCCGGAATTACCTGAAACTCGAGATTCAACATATTAAGCAATTCCTTGCGCCTTGGGGAGTTTGATGCAAGAATTATCTTTTTGTGCATGTCAAATCACCCCTTTTTAGAATTCTGTTTCCTAAAGCCTGTGCCCCAACCCCGGTAACAATGCCGCTTGCAAGTGCCATTGTTAATAGCATAGGCAAATATGAAAAAATATATGGCGATGACAACACAATAGCCGCCACACAAAGTTGAGATAGATTGTGAACTGATGCACCAATCACACTCATACCAACCATACTGATTTTGGGATACACATATCTTTTGGCAAGGCACATGGACAAAGTTGAAAACAAAGCCCCCGTCATACTGTAAGGCAAAGCAGTAACGCCACCGGTTAAAAACGTTCCCAAAAACGCTCTAACAAGAGCGATTACCATGGCATTTTTGCTGCTAAACATAAAAACATTTATGATAGATATAATATTGCAAAGTCCAAGTTTGCCACCGGGCACAGCGGTAATCACAATTCTGCTTTCCACATATTGAAGAATTATTCCCAAAGACACAAACAATGCCATAATTCCAATTTTTTCCGGAGTGTAACTGTTTCTCTTCATTAGTATGTCACCTTATCAATGTTTAATTTCTCTTTTCCAAGTATTTTTACCGAAACCCGATTTGGGATACAAACTATCATTTGTCCGGGTTTTGATATTTCACCGCATTGCACATCGGTTTTGTCAGGGCAGGAACTTTCAATCATTCTTGCACCTTTATTAGTTATTTCAAGAACATTGTATCCATATCCTGTATCAATCTCCACAGATTTAGTTCCTGAAATTTCGGCAAAATTGTAAGATGCATACCTTTCTCCGTCAACAAAAATTTCCACCAATTCCGGCTGTTCGTTCCACAGAAAACTTGCAAATATTAAATAAACCATAGCAGCAACAATCAGAACAGAGACGATTACAACCTTATCCCAACGTGTAATCATGTTTTGTTTCCCTCCCGTTTTGCCACGCCTTTGAAAAAATGTCCATTTGTGAAATCTGCCGGCCTGAAATCTCCGCCAAACAGAAATGTGTCACAAATTTTTCTGCACTCCTGGGCTGTCTCATCTGTGAAATAAATCCTAAAACAATTAACCCCTGCTTTTTTTATTTTATCCATATCAAAAGCCATAAATGTTTTCTTGCAGTTTAAAATTACGCTCCTGCAAATATCCCCGTCCTTTATGACAGGAAAACTCAGTCCCATACGGTCGGTTATACTATTATTCCCATTGCAGGGACATGACTCGCTATTTCTTATGATACAATTCTCTGTCACCATAATAGGCAATCTTCCGTATACCATGGCCTGTACAGGAGCCGTTTTTGTCATATCCTTTATTTGTTTCAGTGTAAGCTCAGGCGAAAGTTCTATTGTCTTTAACTTCATGCTACTTAAAAATTCAAGGGAATAACTGTTGAAAACGTTAAGTCTGAAACCACCATAAACACTATATCCCTTAAATTTGTCAACCAAAGATATATTGTGAATCAAAACACCGCTATAACCGGACTCAAGCAACTTTAAGCACTTTGAAACAACCGTATTTTGTTGTATATCCGTAAGAATTGCGGGCAATACAATAACTGCTTTATTTTTTATTTTGTCAGTTATATCATGTGCTTTTTCTATAACCCACAGAGGTATATAAAACTTATCAAAAGGCATATCAGCCACCGCTTTAAGCTGTTCAACTGTTGTAACCTCACAAACATAGCTCTGATTATCAAACTTTTCCCCTGAAATTCGTTCTGGCTCAGTATCCGCAATCTCTCTTTTGAAAGACATTATCAACTCAGAACTGAACTTTTCAAGGGTTTCGCGTCTTATCTTGTTCAATTCTCCTGCAGAAATAAATAAGCCATCATCCATTTGCACCGAAATATTGCTGAATTCAAAAGGCGTTCCACCTGTTTTTGCTATTTGCGAAGCAACCGCATCCTCACAAACAGCTGTTTTAAGAGCCTTTTCCGGCAACTTGTCATGAAGATATTGCACAAAAACTTTCCCGTCATCCACTTCCATAACAGGCTTTTGGTTCTCTTTTATTATGATTTTGGCATTAAGTTTCTTTTTAATATTTTCTTTTGCAACAGATGCCAAAAGTTCCTTTTCTAATGCCGCACTTCCCTTGCGATAGGGGTTCTCGGGCTTATTAAGCGCAAACATTTCCACACCCTTGTTGCCGGTTAAATACCCGTCTGTAAGTCCCCCACGGTTGAAAATTGTATCCAGCAGCTCAATATCCTTGTAATCAATTCTTTCGTCGGGATTGTCAATGTATTTTCTGTAAATCCCCACAACTGCCGCAACATAAGCAGGACCTTTCATTCTTCCCTCAATTTTGAGAGATGTAACACCTGCATCAATAAGTGTGGGGAGATGTTTAAGACTGCATAAATCCTTAAGGCTCATATAAAAAGCCTTTTGCTTTGAACTATTGATACTGTATTGCAGCCTGCAGGGTTGGGCACACTTGCCGCGATTTCCTGAGCGGCTGCCTATTATACTGCTAAGCAGACATTGTCCTGAATAACACATACACAATGCACCATGTGCAAAGGCCTCAAGTTCAACATCTGTTCTTTCTGAAATTTTGCGTATTTGTTCTATGGAAAGTTCTCGCGAAAGAACAACCCTCTTTATTCCAAAATTCTTTAAAATTTCAACACCATCAGCATTATGAATGGTCATTTGAGTACTGGCATGAACCGGCAGTTCAGGCACCATTTCCTGTGCCAGTTTTAAAACACCCATATCCTGAACAATAATGGCATCAACACCGATTTTCGCAAGGAATATAAGATATTCACACAGTTCCTGTATTTCATCATCAAGAACAAGTGTATTCACTGTTACATATACCCTCACGTCACGAACGCGACAGTAATCAACCGCTTTCTCCAGCGCATCCTCATCAAAATTGTCAGCATAGCTTCTGGCACCGAAGTTGGTTCCTGCAATATAAACCGCATCTGCACCGCTCTGCACTGCAGCAATTAAACACTCAAAATTTCCCGCCGGAGCAAGCAATTCAACCTTACCCATCCAATTTTCAATCCCTTATCTGTATTTGTTGTAACCTGAACCGGAATTTCCCGAACCGCATCTTGCGAGTTCAATTTTCAAGTCCTGCACTTGTTTTTCAAGCGCCTCAATCTTAGAAGTTTTTTCATCAAGTTCTGCCGACATTCTGCTTTCATTCTTAGCATATTCGGTCACTTGTTTTCTGAGGTTATCCATGGAATCCTCAAGTTTTATGTACTCATCCGACACATTTATTGCTGTGAGCATAGCACCCATGACATTGCTGAGCTGCGGATTTTCTTTCATGATTTCAGAAAGCTTTCTGTCAACCCTTACAGCCACTCTTTGCACATACTCTGCCGGTTCAGCCGTAACCAAAGTATACTCTGCCCCTCTTATGAGAACTTTCACTTTGTTTTTTTCCATAATTTCATCCCCCACTAAAATAAATTCAACAGTTCACACTTTAAAAATGCAATAACTGTCTTAGCGTCATTAATTTGATTTTTTGCAATCATATCCCTGATTTCTTCCACAGCAATCTCTTCAACATCCAAAAACTCATCTTCGTCAGGATTAGTCTTGCCCATATACAACCCTTTTGCAAAGAACAAATGAGTAACTTCGTTGGCAAATCCCGGCGACGGATAAAAATAACCCAATGACACAAACTCTTTCGCCTTAAATCCGGTCTCTTCCTCAAGCTCTCTTTTTCCACACTCAAGGGGGTCCTCACCTTTATCAAGCTTGCCTGCAGGTATTTCCCATATAGCCTCTTCAATAGGCTTTCTGAACTGTTTTACCATAATAATCTTATTATCATCAGTAAGTGCCAAAACCCCAACTCCGCCGGGATGGTCAACTAACTCACGATATGCTCTTCTTCCGTCGTCAAACTCTACGGTTTCTACCCTTACATCTATTATCCTGCCCTGAAAAATCTTTTCCGAAGTAACAGTTTTTTCGTTAAGAACCATGGTTTCTTCACACCCTTAAACAAATCATATATCAAACGGGCAGAAAAATCCTCTGCCCGTCACATTTCTCCTTGATTTCAGTATACCACAACATTAGTATATGTGCAAGATTTTTGTTCAAAATTTTACACTTCAAGACAAACCACCAATCAACAGTTACTGCCCGCCAGAACGCCTGTGGAAAAGGCAATCTGCAAATTAAATCCGCCTGTATATGCATCAACATCAATAACCTCGCCCGCAAAAAACAGCCCCTTCACCTTTTTCGATTCCATTGTAGATGGGTCGATTTCTTTGACAGACACACCGCCGGAGGTTATTATTGCCTGCTCAATAGGGCAAAATCCCGTTACATTGAACTCGATTCCTTTTATGGTCTGCACCAGCCTTTGACGTTCCTCTTTTGTTATGGAATTTACCTTTTTATGGGGGTCAACACCTGAAAGTTCAACAATGATATCGATTAGTCCCGATGGTAATAAATCACCAAGACTGTTCACAAAATCCTTGTTTGCATACTTTTGAAAATCTCTCACAATTCTGGCATCCAACGTCTTGTGCTCAAGCGCCGGCTTCAAATCAAGAACTATTCTGTATTTGCCTGACTCCATAGGTCGCATATGTGCCGACGCACTGAGTATAACCGGTCCGGTAAGACCAAAATGCGCAAACATAAGTTCGCCAAAATCGTTATAAATTTTCTTGTTTTTATCATTTAATATGGTAATCTCTATGTTTTTAAGAGATACCCCCATAAGTTCATATGCCCATTTCTCTTCAATCTCAACAGGTACCAAGGACGGAATTATATCCGTAACTGTATGTCCTGTATCCTTTGCAAATCGATAACCATCACCTGTTGAGCCTGTGGCTTGATATGACATGCCTCCTGTTGCTACAATCACCGATTGCGTCTGAATTCTGCCATGCTTCTCGGTAACAACTCCGCAAATCTTATCATCACATATATCCAGATCCAAAACTTTGTCTGTAACAACCTTTACCCCACACTTTTTTATATGACGAACAAATGCATCAACCACTTCCGTGCTCTTGTCCGATACAGGAAAAACCCTGTTGCCACGCTCAACCTTTGTTTCAACACCAATGCCATTGAAAAAATTTATAGTATCCTGGTTTGTAAAAGTATAAAATGAGCTATACAAAAAAGATTTGTTTTTGGTCACATTGTTAATCAGTTCCTCAACGTCGTCGCAGGCATTTGTGATATTGCAACGACCTTTGCCTGTTATAAGCATCTTCTTGCCCAAAATACGGTTTTTTTCAATGAGTACAACGTTTTTTCCACGTTTGGCAGCTGTTCCTGCTGCCATCATGCCTGCAGCACCGCCACCTATAACCACAACATCATAGCTATTTTCAAACATATTTTTTACCTATCTCTTACTCTGTGTTCTTTTTCTGTTAGTTTTTGTGAATGCTTTAATGCTTTTACGCGGCTCTTTCGTTTTTTTATCCTTTTCTCCTGATGCCTGAATTTTTTTAAGCATATTAACTTCGGATTCGCTAAGTTTCCGCCACTTTCCAAGGGGAAGATGTCCCAGTGTAAGTCCTGCCTCTTTGGTTCTTTTAAGTTTTTTAACAATACACCCAAGAGCCTCAAACATTTTTCGCACCTGCCTGTTTCTTCCCTCATGAATGGTTATTTCAACCTTGGTTCCATACTGAGTAGCTCCCACAACCTCGACTTCAGCAGGGCTGGTTTTTTGCCCGTCTATAACAACTCCACGTCTTAGCTGGAGAATTGTGTCCATTGTTACATTCCCAGTGACCTCTGCAACATACGTTTTCGCAATATCATGTTTTGGGTGTGTTATTTTATATGTCAAATCCCCGTCATTTGTCAGAATAAGCAACCCCTCAGTGTCGTAATCAAGCCGTCCCACAGGATAAATTCTGGCAGAAATGTCTGATACAAGCTCCATAACAGTAGGTCTGCCTTTATCATCGGATACCGTCGTAACAAAGCCAGCTGGTTTATTTAGCATAATATAATACTTTTTTTCGGTGTTTTTTACAACCTCGCCGTCAACCTCCACCACATCATAATTCTCATCAATCTGAACACCCATTTCACGAATGATGTCCCCGTTAACAGCAACACGTCCCTCGCCTATCATCTTCTCCGCAGAGCGTCTTGATGCCACCCCGGCGTTGGCAAGATATTTTTGCAGTCTCATCATATCGAACATCTGCCTCCCTACATTTAACAAGCTGCTGCAGTTAGTATTATCCATCTGCAGCAGCTATATTATCATTTATTGATTTTTATATTTTTCGAGAATTTTCTCTATTCGCTTGATAGGATTGAGCAATTCACTTATGGAATGTTCGGCATTAAGCTCGTTGATAAGCAATGCAACATATTTGCTCATATCAACCTGATGATACCAGGGCTTCTCAAGAAGTTCAGGCTTTGAATAAATCAGATTTGTTGTAAATACACCTTCAACAATACCCTCTTCATAGGCTTTGTCAAATCTGTCGAAGCCTTCCGTAAATAAACCAAAGGTAGAGAAAACAAATACTCTTGCAGCCTTCCTCTTTTTAAGTTCTTTTGAAACATCAATCATAGAGTCGCCGGATGAAATCATATCATCAACAACAATAACATTTTTTCCTTCAACATCAGAACCCAAAAACTCATGAGCAACAATAGGATTCTTTCCGTTTACAACCCTTGAATAATCACGACGTTTATAGAACATACCCAATTCCATCTCAAGCACCGATGAATAGTACATACATCTTGACATCGCACCCTCATCAGGAGAAATAATCATTGTGTTGCTCTTGTTGAGGATAATTTCAGGGTCATACTTAAGACAAGCTTTAATCATCTGATATGTAGGCATAACGTTTTCAAAGCCTTTGAAAGGAATAGAATTCTGGACTCTGGGGTCATGCGCATCAAAGGTTATTATATTATCAACGCCAATACCAATCAATTCCTGAAGTGCCATTGCACAGTCAAGGGATTCTCTGGCTTGACGTTTGTGCTGACGTCCTTCATAAAGCATAGGCATAATAACAGTGATTCTCTTCGCCTTGCCTCCTATTGCTGAAATCGCACGTTTCAAATCCTGAAAATGGTCGTCTGGACTCATGGGAACATCTGTACCATAGAGTTTATAAGTCTGTCCATAATTAAAGCAGTCAACTATGATATAGACATCATAAGTTCTTGCAGAATGAAGAAGTGTTGCCTTAGCTTCACCAGTTCCAAATCTGGATACCTTTATGGGGAGCAAAAATGTACCATGATTCTCCATATCGTCGTCGTTGAACTTTCTTAAATAGTAATCTACTTTTGAGCAAAAGTCATCGCATCCGCTCATCCCGATTACACCAAGGCGTCCCAAGTTATAGGATTCAATTGTTGATTTCATTTGTTTTCTCCTTATATCATAATAAAATATTTAACGTTATTGTATCTCTTTGTTTAAGAATCATAGATTATACTTTAACTAATATGAAGTGATTTCTGATTGACGTGCTCTAAGATTGTTAACAAAAATTTCAAATCCTTCACTGAAGTTTCTGTACATCCAAAGATCCTCATGTTCTTCAAGAACCGCATCAATCCTTGCAACAAGTTCAGCTTTCTTTTCAGGAGATACACCCTTGTCCGCTTTGATTTTGCACATCTCTGCCCCAAGAAGAAGCATTTCTGCATTGCACAGAATTTCTCTCTTAAATCTTTCGTCAAATTCTGTAGTCTTTATTTCATTGCAAACCTTTGTTACATAGTCAATAACATTTTCAAAATAGAACGCTGCACCATCAATAGCATCTATATCGTATACACTAATGGTATTGTCGCCCTCAAGGAAGTCCATGCAGTTGTTCTGTGTAACAGGAATCATCATAGCATGAGCACACATTGCCAATCCATCAGACGGATGCGGTTCAAAATTATCATATTTACCAAGACGATAGATAAGTTCTGCTGCCTTTTTGCCACAGAATACATTTTCATCAAGATATTCCATAGCAGCAAAACGGAAACCATGCTTGAAGTCAGTAGCAAGATGCTGTGGCACACCACTGTTCCATCCGTACTGTGCAGCCAGAGCCGCAGGCAAATAACTGTTTACCAGATAGTGAGGATGTCCCTCATTGGGAATACTCCAGTCAGTGAGCATATATCCTGCTGCACCATACTTCTTTGCAAGTTCACCAACGGTTCTTATGTTAAATTCCATCAGATCAACCCTTGAAACCAAACTTGTCCATGTAAGGTTGCCTGGCGCAAGGTAAAACCTTACACCTTTTTCACTCAAATCACGAACTCTTGATTCCATAAGCTGGGTAGCAACAGGACCATAACCCCATTCAACCGCTGTAACATTCTTGGGGAATTTGGGGAAAGATTCAGGATAATTGTTTATCATATCAGACCAGAACTGAATTTCTTTTCCATACTTTTCGTTAACCAAAGTGTTTATTTTTTTGAGATATTCAACAAAAACATCAGCTATTCCGCGCTCTTTACAAGCTTCTTCTGACTGATATTTTCCAAGTGCAAACGCTTCGTCAAGACCAACGTTTACATACTTTGACTTGAAATGAGGCAAGAGCGATCCATAGATTTTGTCCATCAATTCAACAGATTCATCAAGGAGCGGATTTAAAGTACCGCTGATTTCATCGCCATCCGACAGTGCCAGATGAGAAAGTTCCGGTTTGTCAAGCCATGCTTTCATATGACCAAAGCCGTTCTGGTTGGGAACGAGGTCAATAAATCTTTCTTCACAATACTTATCAAGATATTCAATATCTTCCGGTGTTAGGCAATCAAAATCCTTTGTATATTCAGGAAATGCCGCAAACTTGAAACAAAAACTGTCCATATAGAGCTGAAACTCATTATATTTAAGGTCAGCAAGAACATCCACAAACTCAAGGATAGTCTGAAGTTTGGGAATTCTGCCACGGCTTATGTCAAGCATATAGCTTCTTGCCTCTATATCAGGCTTATCACAAATTTTGCAAAGGGGCAACTGACCCTTTGTCTTTTTTGCAAGCTGACGGAGTGATGTAATCGCACGGAACTTGCCCTGTTCTGTTGAATATGTAACAAATATACCATCGGTTTTAACTTCAAGTACATATTCCTCTGGCTCAAAGTTACTATTCTCTAAAAAACTTATACCCATATTACCGGCTTTTTTATAAAAATCAACAAGTGTTTTTTCTATGCTGATACCAGTAAAATCAAAACTACCTTCATAATAAACTTCTGAAATAGGCTTTGGAAAGATCATTTTTTGTACTCCTTAACGTAAAAATTTATATAAATCTTAATTATTTACAGATTAAACACAAATTTCTACGCTATAACAATATTATAGCGAGAAATTTAATGTTTTCCAATATACCTTTGTGACAAAATTTAATGTATTATTTCACATAAGGGAAAATTTAGTCACGATACTCTGATAACAATTTGTATTTTATATTCCAGAGTTTCTCTGACAAATCCACATAATACGAATGGGGATTTTCAAAACGTTTAACTTCATCCCATATTTTTTCTATTTCCTGACTGCAGTAGTCCCTTATACTGTCAAGCTCTGGAGATTGATAAACGCATTTTCCATTCAGAAAAATCGGCACAAGCAATTCCTTCGCCGTAAAATCACGTATTTTTTTACGTTTCCATGTATGCTCCGGATCAAAAATTTCATACTCTGAATTCTCCGGGATTGTTTCATCGGCGAGTGCTATTACATCCGCAATAGCTTTGTCTGTATCCTTTGAAAACAGCCTGTACACTTTTTTAAAACACGGGTTAGTTATTTTTGCCACATTTTCGCTTACCTTTATCTTTGGTATAATGTCTCCGTCTTTCTCTATTGCCACAAGTTTGTACACGCCGCCAAATACAGGTTCAGACTTTGAAGTAATAAGTCTTTCGCCAACCCCAAAAGAGTCAACGCAAGCACCTTGTTTCAAAATATCTTTAATAATATATTCATCCAAAGAGTTGGATACCACGATTTTGACATCGCTGTACCCTGCATCATCAAGCATTTTTCTGGTTTTTTTGGTAAGATATGTGATATCACCACTATCAATTCTTACCCCTTTTGGTCTAACACCCATAGGTGTCAGAACTTCATCAAACACTTTTATAGCATTCGGTATACCAGACTTAAGTACATTGTACGTATCAACCAATAGTGTGCAATCCTTTGGATAAGCCAATGCATACGCCTTAAAAGCGTCATACTCACTATCAAAAGACTGCACCCAGCTGTGTGCCATAGTTCCCAAAGCGGGGACACCAAACATTTTGTCAGAGATTGTGCAGGCAGTGCCCGTTACACCTCCAATAAACGCGGCTCTGGCACCATAAACTGCACCGCTTGTCCCCTGTGCACGCCTTGAGCCAAACTCCATGACAGGCCTTCCTTCAGCTGCACGTACTATTCGGTTGCTTTTTGTCGCAATAAGACTTTGGTGATTTATTATAAGCAAAAGCATGGTCTCAATAAACTGAGCCTGAATCAACGGACCACGTACCGTCAGAATAGGCTCATTGGGAAAGATAGGTGTACCCTCAGGAACCGCCCATACATCACATTTAAATTCAAATTTTTCAAGGTACTCAATAAACCTTGGGTCAAAGAGATTTTTTTTCTTCAAATATTCAATATCATTTTTGTCAAACCTGAGACCTTTGATATATTCAATAACTTGTTGCACGCCCGCCATGATCGCAAAGCCACCATTGTCAGGCACCTTTCTGAAAAACAAATCAAAATATGCAATTTCGTCCTGCATATTGTTTTTGAGATATCCATTTGCCATTGTAATTTCATAAAAATCAGTTAATAAAGTATAATTCATCACAAGTCTCCAGCAATTAAACAATTGTTTAGCACATGTAAGACCCTGTCAAAAAGGTTTATACTGCACACAAATCATATAGAAATAATTTACCACGATTTTACGATTTTGTCAATATATTTCCCTTTATTTTTACCCAATTCTACCTTTTGTTTTACTTTTGGTGTCATTTTTTAACATAAAAAATGATGCCTCCGGAGCATCATTTTACATTTTCAATAATTATTATGTCATCACCGATTTTTTTTATGTTTTCCCACTTAATTATTATATCATCATCTTTTCCCAAAAAGCCCATCAATCTATAAGCACCGGGAACTATAATCGCTGTGAGCCTGCCATCCGCCAAATTGATTTCCACATCCGACACATATCCAAGTCTTGCCCCATCTGATATGTTTATCACCTCTTTGGTTTTGAGTTCATTTATGCTGCAATTCAACAAAATCACCTCTCTAATTGCAACTATATGCAAGGGCTTTTGTTGATATTCTATCAATGCTTCAGATTTTTTATTTTATACTTTAGACGGTATATGTTTTTTGCATCGGTGAAATACTGTAATAGTAAATTTTTGAGAGGGGCTGATTGAAATTTTAATCAATAAAGTTGAAATATGCGGAGTAAACACATCCAAACTTCCGTTCCTAAACGAAAAACAAAAACAAGAGCTTTTTAAAAAAATTGAACAGGGAGATACATCAGCACGTCAAGAATTTATTTATGGCAACCTTAGACTTGTCCTCAGTGTATTGCAACGGTTTGGAGGCAAAAACGAAAATATTGATGATTTATTTCAGGTGGGATGCATAGGACTGATAAAAGCCTTGGACAACTTTGATACCTCACATGGTGTCAAGTTTTCCACGTACGCTGTGCCAATGATTGTACTTTGGTGAAAATCAGATGTTCAGTTTATAATATATTTTAACATCATTCTCTTTTGCCTTTATTTCATGCACGCAGTTCCTTACAATGCTGCGCTGTTCGTGGGCTGTCATGAAATCCCAGCTTTCTTTTAATGTTGACAGCTTTTTTTTCAACTCTTTTTCTGTTTTGCTTACCACCTGCTGTTCCTTTTCAACTCGTATTTGAGCCTCAAGCTTTTCAAGTTCCTCTTTGGTTTCCTTTATCGCATCATCAAGGGCAAAATCCTCACTCTCGGCATAAACAAGATACAGTTTCTTCAATTTCTCTCCCACTTTTTTCTTTCTCTTTTCAAGAACATCAAGTATTTTTTCATTTGCGGACATATGCCTTTTGTCCTTGCTTTCCTTTAACCCCAAAGAAAACAGGTCCGTTTTCACAATATCCTCCAGCTCATCCGCCCATATACCCTCACTTGGACAATCAGGGTCCTTGACAAGATGGGGCTTGCTTTTATCTTTGGAATAACACACTATTTTATATCCGTTCTTTCCCCATTTTTGATATCTCATTTTTGCCCCACAATATCCGCATTTCACAAGTCCTGACAGTAAATATGCACTTTCAGGACGTTTTTGCCCTGACCTTTCTGCCATTGCCCGCATTGCCCTTTCATATGTTTCCAAGGATATAATAGGTTCATGTTTGCCTTTATATTCTTCACCTTTGTATACAATAATCCCCGCATTTGTTTTTCGCATCAAAATCTGTCTGGCAAGTTTCTCGTATCTAAGTCCCAATCTTCTGGCAATAGTATTGGTTGAATACCCATTCAGATATAATTCATATACCTTCCTCACTGTATCTGCGTCGCTGTTTGGCACCAAAATACCTTTGTCTGCATCATAATCATAACCAAAGGGAACCCGACCTCCTCCCATCCAAAAACCTTCCTTTATTCGTTCTTTCATCCCCATGCTGGTTCGTTCCCGTATATTCTCCCTTTCAAGTTGGGCAAAAGCCGACAATATACCAAGCATAAGTCTGCCTAAGGGTGTTGATGTATCCATGCTTTCATTAAGAGATACAAAGTCAACACCGTAGGGGTTGAACACATCCTCAATCAAAAACAGTGTATCTTTTTGACTTCTTGATAATCTGTCCAGTTTGTAGACAAGAACGCAACTTATTTTGCCCCTTTTTATATCCTCAATCATTCGTTTGAGTTCAGGTCTTTCTATGTTGCTTCCACTGTAACCGCCGTCAATATAGTACTCATAATCACGTATTGATTTTGAAACGCAATATGCTGTCAGCATCTCTTTCTGGGCATCTATTGAATACCCCTCTTCACGTTGTGCATCGGTAGAAACCCGTATATATATAGCAGCATGCTTAATCATTTATTTTGGGAGTTTCCTTTCTTGTGGAATGTGTATTCGCCTCAAAGAATCGTCTGTTTATTTCACTTATTGTTCCTGAAATAAGTTGATTTTCTACAACAATACTTTTATCCAGTTTGCCGTCAATTTTCTTTCCGTTCACAAATCTGGTTATTCTCATAATCTTTCGCCTCCTGATAAAATCTTCTTTTCATGAGTATTGCCATTTTTTTCTTATACAAACCGCCATCAAAAAAAAACGCAAAGGCTTTAAAAAAAGCCTTTGCATTCATCCTATTCCTTATGTTTCAAAATTTCTTCTTTGAGTTCCTCTGCCGTATGACTCTTGGGGTTAATCCTCAGGGCCTTTGTCACATCGCAAAACGCCGACTCATAATCTTTCAACATTATATAACATTTGCAACGTTCAAGCAAAACTCTGTAGTTTGTCTTAATAGTATTTATAGCAGTAAAATCATCTATTGCATCTTCCAGTCTTCCCAAAGTTTTGAAAATAACCCCACGCATCATAAGTGCCTGCAAATCTCTACAGTCCTTTTGCAACACCTTTTCCACAAAAGTTAATGCTTTCTCAGGATTTTCCAGCTTTATGTAGCAATCCGCAATACGCTTAAAAACCTCAGCATACTGCATCTTTTCCTCAAGTGCCAGAAATAATCTTAAAGCTGTTTCATATTCCCCGTCATCACACAATCTGACACCCTGAGCATACACCAAATCAAAACAGCTTGTGCCCTCAAGTTTACATATAGCAAAAGCATCCGCTACCCACATTACCCGCGCAACACAATTATTCCTTATTCCGCCGTGGATAACTCCTGCTCCCAATGTTCCGTCCTTTATGGTATTGGGGCTGTTTGCAACATAACCGATAGTATTCAGGCTATTATCCACCGTCATTATTGCTTTGGCATCATGTTTATTTTCTCTGTCTTTTTTCAGTATTACAGTTTTTCCTTCCCGAAAAGGCCTTGAGCCTGAATAATGTCTTATTCCCGCAATTGTTATAAGCACATCATTATCAGCATCTGCAATATCCAAAAGTTTTAAAATCAATTCTTCATCTGGTTTTTCTTCTATTATAGGTTTTGATTGTCCCCTACCCATGTCTCTGATTCGGGTTTTGTAAAAATCAAATATTTTCTCAAGTATCATAATTTATCTAAAACTTTCCGCCCTTTCAATGGCTTTGTCAATATTAGCACAGAAGTTTTCCTCTCCCGCAAGTTCAAAAAGTCCTGATTTTTTCATCGCTTTCATAGGTTGGGGATTAACGTGAGAAAACACCACAGATATTCCCTTTTTACTGCATCTGTCAACAAACTGTTCAAGGCTCCTGAGTGCATCTGCATCCAATGACATCACTGACCGCATTCTAAGGATTACACACTTTGTGTATTCTTTTGTTTTTATGTCTAAAATTTGACTGCTTACCGCAAAGAACATAGGTCCGCAAAGTTCATAAACACTTATATGCTTTGATACCTGTCTGAGCCCTGTCTCTTCGGTTTCTTTCTCTTTTACATATTTCCAGCTTTCAATCTTTGTTTCGTCACTCATACGTTTCATAAAGAGGATGCACGCCATCACAACTCCCACCTCAATGGCAACCACAAGGTCAAAAACAACTGTAAGCAAAAATGTTACAACAAGAATCAGAATATCACTCTTTGGTGAAGTTTTTACAAGATATACAAACTGCCTCCACTGGCACATATTATACGCAACATGAATAAGTATTGCTGCAATAGCAGGCATGGGTATCCATGATGCATATGGCATCAGCAAAACGAGGACAAGTAGTAGAACAACCGAATGTACCATAGCAGATATTGGTGTTCTTCCGCCATTCTTTATATTTGCCGCTGTTCTTGCTATGGCACCCGTCGCAGGGATGCCACCAAACATTGCGGAACACACGTTGCCTATACCCTGAGCTGTGAGTTCAGTATTGGAACGGTGTTTTTTGTTTACCATACCATCAGCCACCACACATGAAAGAAGCGATTCAATGCCTGCAAGCAAGGCAATAGTCAATGCATCGGGGAAAATATTTACCACAGCCGATAAACTGATTGACGGCATATTGAATGCGGGTAATTCACGTCCCACAGTATACAAATCACCTATTGTATTAACTTCCATATCAAAGCCTTTGACCATGGCAACGCCGGCAATCACAGCAATAAGTGATGCAGGTATCTTGTCAAAAATTTTG
Organism: Clostridia bacterium; assembly: GCA_045647945.1. Lineage (GTDB taxonomy): Bacteria > Bacillota > Clostridia > Monoglobales > Monoglobaceae > SIG440. The sequence goes on along the minus strand of JAZRNA010000028.1, from coordinate 11,200 downwards.
GGCCATACAATTAGTATAGCAAGGCAAACCAATCCCACAACTATTGCCTGAATATTAACCGTGCCTGCATTGGCAAAGAAAGCTGTTAATTTTTCGGCAGTTTCTATTGGTGCTTCACCGTTTTGATATATAACACCAAAGAAATCTTTAAGCTGACCGATTACCAATGTCACAGCAATTCCTGCAGTAAATCCCGTTGTAATTGTAAAAGGTATAAACCTTATAAGATTGCCCAGCTTAAATGCACCCATCAGCACAAGAATAACACCTGCAACAATTGTTGCCAGAGCCATTCCCTCAAGTCCCTCCCGAGCAACAATACCGGCCACGATGGTTGCAAAAGCGGCTGTAGGTCCTGTAATCTGGACACTGCTGCCGCCAAATAACGCCGTTATAAAACCTGCAACAATGGCTGTGTAAATACCCGCTTCCGGACCAACACCTGACGCAATAGCCAAAGCTATGGACAAAGGCAATGCTATTATTGCCACGATAATACCTGCAATAATATCTTTAACTAATTGGCTTGAGCTGTAGTTTTTCAAATCACTGAATAACATTGGCTGAAAATTTTTCATTATGTAACATCCCTCTCAGAATTTCAATTTTACGTAATACAGGGCATCCCCTCCGCTCAAATCCAGCGGATAGATGCCCAATTTATACTAGAATAATCCAGGAATATTCAATCCCCCTGTGAGCTTGCTCATCTCACTTGCTGAACTTTCATCAACTTTGCGAAGACCCTCATTCACAGCTGCCATAATGAGGTCCTCAAGCATTTCTACATCATCAGGGTCAACAACTTCCTGGCTGATTTTTATTTCCTGAAGTTCTCTTTTTCCGTTTATCTTGACAGATACAGCACCACCACCGGAGGTTGCCTCATGAACCTTGTCTTCCATTTCTTCCTGCATCTTCATCATCTGCTCCTGCATCTTCTTTGCCTGCTTGAGCATCTGATTCATATTGGCACCGCCACCGGGCATGCCACCTCTTGGAAATCCACCTTTTGCCATAAATATTCAATCCTTTCTAGCTTATTTTTTCTAATCTTCAACAACAGTCATTCTGTCACCCAGCAAATCTTTTTTTGCTGCGATATCCATAACTGTTGCAGTTTGTCCGTTTCGTTGTTTAAGATTTCCTGCCTTTGAAACCACAACCCTGAGTGTTGTGCCCTCAATTTGAGAAAAAAGTTCTGCAAGGTATTCCTTGCCCTCAGCAGTATTTATCTTATTATATGCCAAGTCACCCGTAAGCACAAGTTCAATCTCATCACCAAAATACAGTGCCGTAGCATTGAATAAAAACGTATAAAGACTCTTGCTTTTTTCTTTCACTGTTTTCAGGGCATCACGCCATTTTAACCATGTAACAGCATTTTCTATATGGGGTACAGCATCTTTGACCTGCTCTGCAACAACTCGTTCAGTTATGTCAGATTTTGCGGCAGTCTTTTTGGTCGCTGCAACACCACTTTTCTTTATTTCTTCAAGTTCTTTTTCAAGTTTCTCAATACGGAGTGCAAGTTCTGAGTGACTTCCTCCATCTCCTGGGCTGCACAGTTTAACAACAGCCATTTCCACAGCTACTGTAGGTGCTGACATTTTTTTTGACTGCAACAAAAACTCACCTAAAACAGAAACCGCACCTATAATTCGGTCTATATCAAACTTTCCTGCCTGAACTTTAAATTTTTCAACAACTTCTTCTGCTTTTTCCAAAATTTCATTTGGTGCATCTGTAGACTTGCAAATCATCAATGCCCTGAAATGAGCTATCAATTCTTCAATAAAGTCCGATGCCTCTTTGCCTTTTTTCAAGAATTCGTCAGTTCTGTTAAGTGCAGTCTGTGTATCAAGTTCACTTATACTGTCAACTATTGAAAACAAAACTCTTCTGTCGGCTACACCCACAATATCAACAACATCGTCATAACGAAGTTCACCCTTAGAAAAGGCAACGCATTGGTCAAGAATACTAAGTCCATCACGCATAGAGCCATCTGCAAGCTCTGCCACAAGTTCCAAAGCGTCAGGTGTTATTGCAATATTCTCTTCCTTAATGATTTTATTGAGCCGTCTTTCGATATCATTTATGGATATACGCCTGAAATCAAATCGCTGACAACGTGAAAGAATGGTTGCAGGAATCTTGTGTGGCTCGGTTGTTGCAAGAATAAAAATTACATGTTCCGGAGGCTCCTCAAGGGTTTTCAGCAAAGCATTAAACGCCTCTGTTGTCAGCATATGTGCCTCGTCAACAATATAAACCTTATACTTGCTGCCTGTGGGACTGTAGATTACTTCATCACGTATTTCACGTATATTGTCAATGCCGCTGTTGCTGGCAGCATCCATTTCATAAACATCAAGGATACTTCCGTCCAGAATTCCACAGCATACATCACATTCATTGCAAGGGTTCCCATCATTAGGTGACAGACAGTTTACCGCACGGGAAAATATCTTTGCCGAGGAAGTCTTGCCTGTTCCACGGGTTCCGCAAAACAAATAGGCATGGGCAATTCTGCCTGAAACCACACTGTTCTTCAGGGTTTCTGACACATGGTCCTGCCCCACAACATCTTCAAATATCAACGGTCTCCACTTTCTGTAAAGTGCCTGATACTTTTCTGCCATTTGTTTCACCTCGCAATTAAAAATAAAAGCCATGTGCTTGAGTTCGAAGCAAAGCTACCCCCGTTACTTAACCGGTATGCTCAAACCCGGCAACCCTGCGGCACATCAAAAAGAACTGCTTAACGCTGCTGCATTCCTGCCCTGACGTGGTTCACAGGTTTTAATTGCGCAGGACCGAATCGTCAACGCCTACCAAATTAAGGCAGCCAAGACAACCTTTGCCCCTCAGCTCAAGTTTTCATCCCCACTGTAGCGGATTGTGGGTTACAAGGTACCGCTAACACCCCAATTTAACATAGCTAAAATATTATATCACACAAAGTATTTACTGTCAATAGCAGTTGATCTCCTCTTTCCTTGATTTTTCGAGGTTTTTATTTGACTTTTTTCTTTTGCAATGATATAATAAGTTTATCTTGTCAGAAATGATATAATAAGTTTATCTTGTTAGAAAGGTAAATTAAAATGAAAAGATTACTTCTTACAATACCCACTCTTCTAGGAACAGAACAAATTGTTGCAAACGAAGTTAGGCATCTGGGTTACGAAACCACCGAGGTAAAGGACGGCAGCGTCACCTTTGAGGGTGATGCAGAGGCAATATGTCTTGCAAATATAAACTTGCGTAGTGCTGAACGTATAATGATTAAACTTGCAGAGTTCAGGGCAACCTCTTTTGATGAATTGTTTGAAAAAATCAAACTTATCAACTGGGAATCCGTTATTGAAAAAGACGCTGCATTTCCGGTGAAAGGCCATGCTCTTAAATCAACTCTTCACAGTGTTCCTGACTGTCAGGCAATCATCAAAAAAGCCATTGTGACAAGACTGTCACAGCATTACGGAATTAATCGTTTTGAGGAGACAGGACCCCTTTATCCCGTACAGTTTTCTATCATAAAAGATATTGCCACAATCTACATTGATACCAGTGGCGAAAACCTTTACAAACGCGGATACCGCGAAAAAAGCGTTCTTGCCCCCATGCGTGAGACATTGGCATATTCCATGATTGATTTAAGTTTCTGGCGTGGTGACAGAATGTTTCTCGACCCGTTCTGTGGAAGCGGAACTTTGCCCATTGAGGCAGCACTCTATGCTACCAATACCGCTCCCGGTATCAACCGCAGATTTGTTGCCGAAACATGGCGAAATCATATACCAAAATCCATGTGGAATGACGCCCGTGACGAGGCAAAAGAAAATATAAACCATGACGTGAAAACCATGATTTATGCATCAGATATTGACCCTGAGGCCATAGAAATTGCAAAAAAGAACGCAGAAAATGCGGGTGTTGCAGACAAAATACGTTTCAGTGTATGCGACGTAGCCAACATCAAGCCATTCAAAGACAAGGGTGTTATAATATGCAACCCCCCATACGGTGAAAGGCTTCTGGATGCAAAATTGTGCGAAAGACTGTACCGAACCATGGGCCGCAAGTTTGCAGAATTTCCCCAGGCAAAGAAGTTCATTCTTACATCACATGAAAAATTTGAGCCTCTTTTCGGCACCTTCGCCGACAAACGCAGAAAAGTTTATAATGGCATGCTTAAATGCTATATATATCAATATTTTAAATAAAGGAGCATAAAAAATGAGTATAACTACATCGATTTTCGGAGAAATTCATGGACAAAAAATAACAAATTACAAACTTGAAAACAAAAACGGTATGTTTGCAGAAATTCTTAATTTTGGTGGAGTGCTTCAGCGTCTTGTTTTCGACGGAACAGATGTTGTTCTTGCACACAACAAAATTGACAGTTATCTTGATAATCCCGAAAATTTCGGTATTCTTGTAGGCCGAAATTCCAACAGAATTGCCAATGCTGAATTTGCATTAAACGACAAAATATACAAACTCGCAGTAAATAATTATCAGGCAAATCTTCATGGTGGTATAATTGGTTTTGGCAAAAAAGTATGGTCAGCACAACCCGTTGATGATGAAGAACCATCTTTGATTCTTTCCCTGACAAGTCCCGACGGCGACGAAGGTTTCCCCGGTGAAGCAAAAATTCAGGTTACATATACCGTCACAAACAACAACTCACTTAAGATTCATTACGAAGCGACCTGCGATCAGGATACTATTATGAATCTTACAAACCACTCTTACTTTAATCTCAATGGCGACAACAGTGGCACAATTCATGACCATATGTTCAAACTTAACAGTCACTTCTTCACTCCCTCTGACAACGAAGGAATTCCTTCGGGTGAAATTCTTACTGTAACACAAACGCCTATGGACTTTACTGAAGAAAAGGCTGTTGGCATAGCTCTTGACTCGGATTTCGAGCAAATTGTAATAGTAGAAAACGGCATAGACCACAACTTTGTTCTTGACGGAATGGGTTTTCGTCATGCAGCAACACTGAAAGGTGACAAAACTGGCATACAGATGGATATGTACACCGACCTGCCAGGTGTTCAGATTTATACAGGAAACTTCCTCGAAAAAGGTGATTCCTACAAAAACGGAGCCGAATATGGTAAATATGCAGGCATGTGTCTTGAAACTCAGTACTTCCCCAACGCAATCAACATTCCTCACTTCACATCACCTATTCTTAAAAAAGGTGAAAAGTACGATACAACAACCGAATATAAATTTTCAAAATAGCAAAAAAGGACTTATGCTCAATGGCATAAGTCCTTTTTGTTTTATCCTTTAAAAGCCTCCGGGCAAAGTCTGCCCCAGATAAAGACGTATCATTCCCATCATGCTATTTCTTCAACAATGACTTCTTTTTCAACAGCAAGAATGTCACTCTTGCATGGAGGGTTTGTTCCCTCCGTCAGGCAAGCTGCAGTTCCAAAGGATGCAGCAAGTTTCAGAGCATCTGCCATATTTCTGCCGCCTGAAATTCCTGCAATAAATCCTGCAATGAGACTGTCCCCTGCTCCTATTGTTGAAACCGGTACTATTTCAGGAACCTTTATTCTTAATTTACTGTTTTTGCTGCAAAAAACAAATCCTTTAGACCCCAGCGAAACTATAACATTTTCTATACATGAGTTGCACAATCTCCGAGCTGCAGCAAAAGCTTCGTCCTCTGTTTTAACCTCACACCCCAAGAGCTGTGAAATTTCCTGTTCGTTGGGTTTTATAAGATAGGGACTGATTTCTGTGAGTTCCTCAATGGTGAACGAATTGCAATCAACAATCAGTTTTGCACCAAGAGTTTTGATTTTCTTAAGAAAATCACCAGCCTCCGTATTGGATATACCTTTGCATAGTCTACCCGTAAATGTAACCACAAAATCGTCACACTGATGCCCTTTAACAATCTCATACAGGTCATCAAAAATCTTTTTGTTTATTTCAAAACCTTCAAAACTTATTCTGGTTTCCCTGCCGCAGGAATGAATTGTTATGTTTTCCCTTATTCTGCCCTCTGTCATTATGTGCTTGCAACAAATTGCATCCTCCTGCAAAAGCCTTAGGAACTCTTGTCCACCGGAATCCCCCAAGACACACACGGCCGTATTTTCGACTCCAAATCCGGTTAACGCACGTGAAATATTGATTCCTTTTCCCCCTGCATGTTTCATGAAAGAGGTTACATAATTTTCTTTATATAATTGCAGATTCTCAATATTACAATGCATATCAAATGCAGGGTTAAGTGTAATTGTTAACACTTTCATATATCTTCTCCCACAGCACTTTTCAATCAATCGCGGTCATCATACATCTTCATAGCCTCGCATATGTCCTCAAAGCTATTGCACTTTCCATTCTTAACATAAAGATATGATGTGGTCATACCGCTTATCAAACAACTCTTTATATCCAATCCCGCCAAAAGTCCTGCACAGAATCCGGAGTTAAAGTTGTCTCCGCCACCTGTTGTCTTCTTGGGTTTTTCGCAAAGAATCCCCTGAACCTCTATCTCTCCACCGTCAAATACCGCAGCAGAGCTGTCCACCGGATGAATCACAACTGTGCCAATGCCTGAATATTCCTTAATCGCCCTTGCAACAGTAATAGAACCATCATATTCACCCTCGCACAAAATTGAATGCATAATCATAGCCTCGGTTTTATTGAGTCCCAGATAGGTTGGTGCATACTGACTGTAACGACCAAACATCTTAAGCGCCGCCTTTATTTCTTCTGGCTGACGCTTAGCACAGTCAGCAATATCAATATATATTTTTCTTTCCTTTTTGCTGAGCCTGGGCATGATTTTTTCTAAAAACTGTTCATATATCTCATGAAAGTGTACAAGATAACTCCAGTTAACCAAAGTAATAATGTCTGCTGAATCAAATATTTCAACCAATTCATCAATACTTATACGTTCAATCAGGTCGTTCCATCTGAGCTGGCTGATTTTTTCAACATCACTCATTATTATTTTGCCGTCACCGAACTCAAAAACATATGAATAACCCGGTTCACTGACGCTTATGGTTTTGCAGTTGGGATTAAGGTTAAATACTGCATTTTTTTCAGGATAACCCATAGCACCTACACATGTACAACCCACACCCATATTGGCAAGTCCATTTGCATAGTGTGGTCCACAACCGCCAAAGTCTGTGCTGTTTATTATTAATTCAATATTACCGCTCCTACCTGCAAGACTTGTAATTTTTTCACCAAACTGGTCAATAGTGGGAAAATATGTACAGGTTTTCTCATCTGTGCGTGTCTTAACTGGTCTGATTACCAAGTCTACAAACCCATCAAAACCAACAGAAACCGTCTTGCTCTGCAGAACTGATTTTTTTTCTTCAAATTGTTTAGAATATTTCATTTTTACCTCCGCATAGTTTTTCCATTTTTTTTACTTCTTAACCATTTTACCTTTTAAAATATGCTTATGTCAAGAGCTTACAAAAAATTTAATATATTTAACAATGAAATATAATCGTCTCTTTGTGTTATTGCTAATTTATAGATGTTATCCGGATGAGTTATTTAATCAATATTCGCTTTGTGCAGGCATAACAATCGCCGCAATTATGTACGCCAAAATACCAGACCCACCCAAAAGCGTAAATACAACCCATGCAAGTCGCACCAACGTAGAATCAATATCAAAATATGCTGCAACACCTCCACATACTCCACAAAGCTTTTTGTCTGTTTTTGATTTGAATAATTTCTTTTTCATATAGTTTCTCCTTTTAAAATTTTGCTATTATTCGATATAATATATTTTATGTTTCCTAAACGACTTTAACATCACCTATTTCTGACCATAAAACTCATAGCTCACTCTTATCTCGACATTATACCACACCAAACAAAAAATGGCAACATCTACAATCAGATATTGCCATTTTAAACACTGTAATTTTAGTCTGTAAGGTTGTCAAAATATCCTTGTACCAGAACTATGGGTGTTCCCTTGTCGCCGGAGCCGCTTGTAAGGTCGCAAAGTGAACCAATCAAGTCTGTCAGACGACGTGGTGTTGTTCCCTGAGATGCCATATTGCCCACCAAATCGTTATCCTTTTCGCGAATTGCTGTCTCGATTGCTTTTTTAAGTTCCTCGCCTTTCAAATCAGCAAAATCATTGTCTGCAAGGTATTTGAGCTTAAGCTCATTTGGTGTTCCCTCAAGACCTTTGGTATAAGCAGGTGACACAACTGGGTCTGCAAGCTCCCAGATTTTGCCCACCGGGTCTCTGAATGCACCATCACCATAAACCATAACTTCCATATGCTTTCCTGTGCGTTCAAGGAATTGTTTTTGGATATCATTTACCATATCAAAACATTCATTGGGGAACAGTTTGATTGCATCCTCTGTAGATTTATTTGAACCCAAAAGACCGTACTTGGAATTATATCCGCTGCCATTAACCGGCTGAGTCAGTATTTCATCAAGACCCACAACACATTTAGCACCGGCATCTTTCAAGATACGCTTTGTGCGAGCTCTGCTGTGTATATCACAGTTAAGCACGCTGTCTGTATATCTAAGGATAACCCTGGGGTCATTTGCCAGAATGATTTCCGCCTCTGCACCACAGGAACGAATCAAATCGCCATAATACTTTATATAGTCCACACCTGTGAAAGGATGGGGATTTTCGCCAAAGAGTTCGCGATATTTTTCTTCGGTCAGAACATCAGAATAGGGATTGATTCCCGCTTCATCCAACTGGTCAAGTGATACAAGTGCATTGCCAACCTCATCACTGGGATAATTAAGCATAAGAACAATCTTTTTTACGCCTTTTGCAATACCACGCAGGCATATAGCAAATCTGTTTCGGCTGAGTATGGGGAAGATTACACCGATTGTCTCTCCACCCAATTTATTCTTAACATCTTCTGCAATAGCATCAACAGACGCATAGTTGCCCTGAGAACGTGCAACAACCGACTCGGTTATGGCAACAACATCTCTGTCGCGAAGTTCAAATCCCTCCGCCTCTGCTGCCTCTATAACACTGTTTACTACGATTGCCGCCATATCATCACCCTCACGGATAATGGGGCATCTTATACCTCTGGAAATAGTTCCTACTTTTCTTGCCATAGAAATATCCTCTCCGTTCTTGACTTTTTGTTACATTATAATTATAATACAAATATATATATTAGTAAAGCAGATAAAACTTACTACAGTGATAAGGAGCGCTTATATGAAAACAAAACTTGATTATTACCGGATTTTCTACGAAACAGCCCGTTTTGCATCCTTTTCTGCAGCTGCACAGCATTTATATATTTCCCAATCTGCCATATCTCAATGCATAAGACAGCTTGAGCAGGATTTAGACATTCAGTTGTTTGTACGTTCACGCAAGGGTGCGACCCTTACAAAAGAGGGAGAATTATTGTTCCAGAAGATTGAAACTGCAATGCAAGCTATTGAACAAGGCGAATCCCTGGTTGAACGCTTGCAACATATTGAAAGCGGTGCTTTGACCATAGCTGCAGGGGATACCATAACCTCACATTTTTTAATGCCATATTTGGAAAAATTCCACGAAACCTATCCCGGTGTACGCATTGAGATGTCCAATTCATACTCATCTCAAATGCTGTGGCTTGTAAAACAAGGCAAAGCAGATTTAGCTTTTGTAAACCTCCCTGTCATCGACGATGAATTGTGTATAAAACCCTGCCTTGAGATACATGATATCTTTGTATCCGGTCCGGATTTCAAAGCGAAACCCAGCTACTCACGTTCAGAGATTGCTCAACTTCCTCTTATTCTTCTGGAAAAAAATTCTTCTTCAAGACGGTTTTTAGACAGAACTTTCAGAAAAAACCAAATTGAGCTTATCCCTCAAATCGAGCTTGCCGCATATGATTTGCTTATCAGGTTTGCATCCATTCATCTTGGGGTCGCCTGCGTAGTGAAAGAATTTTCACAGGAAGCCCTTGATAACGGATTAATCAACCCCCTTAGCCTTGACAAACCTCTGCCACCCCGCAGTATCGGCTGTGCATACATGGATGATGGCTCGTTGTCTCTGGCTGCAAAAGCGTTTTTGAACCTTATTGGCATTGTAGCATAACTAAAACCCCGACACAGATTGTGCCGGGGTTTTTTTAAGTTTTCTTAGCTTGCATTCTTTATTTGCAATCTCAAGCGGTCTGCAATCATTGCTATAAATTCTGAGTTGGTAGGCTTGCCCTTTGATGTTGCGATAGTATAACCAAATATGGAATCCAGAACATCTGTGTCACCTCTGTCCCATGCGACCTCTATCGCATGACGTATCGCCCTTTCAACACGGCTTGGGGTTGTGCGGAAGTCCTGTGCAACTGTGGGATAAAGAGTTTTTGTTATGGAATTGATTACATCCAGATTATCTATAACAAGCATTATTGCATGACGAAGATACTGATAACCTTTGATATGTGCAGGAATACCTATTTCGTGAATAATTTCGGTAACCATAGTCTCAACATCAATATGTTCGTCCGATGTGTACTTTTTGCTCAAACTCATACTGGCTTTCTTGTCCTCACCTATGTCACAGAGACGTTTGATTGTGTTGCGTAAATTATCACTGCCTATTGGTTTTACCATATAATAACTTGCACCTAAGTTTATGCAATCCTGAGCAGTTCTGTCCTGTTTGAATGTAGACAAAACGATAATTTTGGGCATGCGGAAGTTTTCAAATTCCCTTTTCTTGTTCTTGAATCTTTCAAGAATTCCTATACCATCAATATTGGGCAACACCACGTCCATTATGACTACATCTGGTTTTAGTATATCCACCTTTTCAATAACCTGATATCCGTTGCTCACTATATCACACACATTGATTTTAAAATCTGCCGAAAGACTATGGCTTAAAACTTCTGCATATTCTATGTCAGCATCTGCAATTAGTACATTAATCTGTTTTTCCATATTTTTTGCTCCTTTTTTCTAAAATTTTCCAATTACAGTTAGATTATAACCATGTGCAACAAATTTGTCAAGTACTTTTTTCCACTTTTTTCCAAAATTTTTATTAGATATAGTGGTGCCTGTCATCAATTGTCACAATATGTTGTATACAACATGATAATGTCATAGGATGTTAAAATACTTAAAATATAAACCTTTTATGCCATTT
>JAZRNA010000027.1:0-2985 GCA_045647945.1 Clostridia bacterium | reverse complement strand
TTTTGTTACTGATATGATGAAATAATAGGAGGAAATAATTATGGAGCTTATTTTGAAAGAAGATGTAATCAACTTGGGTTACAAAGACGATATCGTTAAGGTAAAGGACGGTTATGGCCGTAATTATTTGATTCCTACAGGTAAGGCAGTTGTTGCTAGCGAGTCTGCAAAGAAGGTGCTTGCCGAGAATTTGCGTCAGCGCGCTCACAAGTTGGCTAAGATCAAGGCCGACGCTGAGGCTCTTGCTGCTAAGTTCGAGGGTGTTTCTTTGACAATCGCTACAAAGGTAAGCGCTACAGGTGCTGTTTACGGTTCTGTAGGTGCTATCCAGATTGCTGAGGAACTCGCTAAGCTCGGTCTTGAGATCGACCGCAAGATTATCGTAGTTTCTGCAGTTAAGGAAATCGGTTCTTACGAGGCAACTGTTAAGTTGCACAAGGAGGTTACCGTTAAGGTTCCTTTCACTGTAGTAGCAGAGGCTGAGTAATTTTAGCTTTAGATACAATAGATGACGGCACTTTTTCAAGTGCCGTCATTTTTTTTGTTGTAAAAGCGACTTGTGCTTACGGCGGCTCTTTTTGAATTGGCTGTTTCTGTGTATCTTTTGTCTTTTTAAAATCCCGTTATCTCTTTTGTATTTTGTAATTTTACAATATATTTGTCTTTCTTTTACAAGGGGAAGTGATTGTTGTTGAATCCTGATAGAATCTGTTATGTATACAAGGCATGTTTTGCAAAAAGTGTTTTTTGCCTTTTTCTTATGCGCGTGCTGCGCGGTTGCTGTAGCGCAGGAAGATGCGTATGGCTTGAAGTGTGAAGAAGACTCTTTGCTGAGGGAGATTGATTTGCCGTTGGTCGAGATTTGGACCGTTGGCGCGAAGGAACCGTCGGGTGAACATGTCACGGCTCCTGATACCTTGTGGGGAGTGACATTGGTGAACAACGAATATGTCTATGGCAGGATGCTTATTACTAAAAAGGGCGAAGTGCTGTATGATAGTGGCTCCGAGGGAATGAAAATCCGATTGCGTGGGAATTCCAGTAGCACCGGGGTTAAAAAACCATATAAAATCAAGTTGAACAAGAAAACCGACCTGCTCTTCCGTGGCATCTCGAAATATAAGGACAACGATTGGGTGCTGCAACGTGTATCGCACAGGTATCTTGCCAAAGCATTTACCGGGTTGAAGATTGGCGAATTGGTAGGACTTGGATGGGAACCTAAGTGGGAATATGTAAATGTGGTTCTCAACGGCAAATATAAGGGCGACTATCTGTTGCTTGAATCGGTAGAGAGGGAAAAGGGACGTGTCGATATTGACAAAACCGGATATCTGATTGAAGATGATGCCTATTGGTGGAACGAAGATGTCTATTTTAAGGGAAACGTCCTGTGGTATAAATCGGGGTTTACATTCAAATATCCTGAGGTTGAAGATTTGAATGATTCAATTATCTCCAATATTAAGAATTTTATATTCGACTATGAGTCCGCTCTGGTTGGTGGTGATGATATAACGGACTATATTGATTTGCAAAGTTGGGCTGCGTGGTTGTTGGCCCAGGACCTTTTGGGGCAAAATGATGCGGGAGGAACCAACCGTTATATCTATAAGTACGACTTCAATGTTGAAAATCCATTTTCCAGCCAGTTGAAAATGGGACCTCTATGGGATTTCGATGGCTCTTTGCATTTCAGTGACCAATGGGCTATAGTTCACGATAGAGGCTACAGGTACTATTATGCCGAATTGCAGAAAAGGGAAGAATTCAATAGCTGTTACCTGATGCTTTGGGATAGTATCAAGGGTGGCCTGCTCGATGAATTGAATTCTTATTATGATGAATTGGTTGATAAAAAAGGTGAGGGGATAACAAAAAGCAGGGTGCTGAATTGCAATATATACAAGGACGATGTATTGTCCACAATGGAGGAAGAAATTGATTTCGTGAAAGATTGGATGAAAAACAGAGTGGCTTGGATTGAGGGACGATTAAAAGAAACTTCTGTTGACGATTGTATTGTGGCGGATGCACCTAAAGTTGTATATAATATCTATGGACAGATGCTTGAGGATACTGAAAATCTTGAAAGGGGAATATATATAATTGACGGCAGGAAGGTTTTTGTTAAATAAATATACTGCTTTATAAATGGGAGATTATGTGTTGCGCTTTAGTGCACCATGCATGATTTCTTGTGAATGGATAGGGGTTGCAGGGTTCAAAACGAACTCTGCAATTTTTTATCAGTTATACTTTCGCGAAGAAAGATTTTTACAGTGTTGTTTTTGAATATGTATATAAAACGTGACTTTGTCTTATTTAACTCGTTATATGATTGTCCTTTGTAAAAATATTCTTATCTTTGCGACTGAATAATGGTGTAACCTCCACCTGCGGTGGCGGTTAGTAAAAGGGAATCCGGTGAGAGTCCGGAACTATACCCGTAGCTGTGAGTTCGTTTGTGCCCAAGTGGTCAAAAAGCCACTGTTCCTTTTGGAGCGGGAAGGTGCTTGGGTGAACAAGTCAGAAAACCTGCCTTATTCGTTATGTTTTATACAAACCCCGGGTAAGGGTTTTATAGACTGTGTTTATGTTGCGGATTTTTTATTTCCTGTTTTTTTGTGTGGGTATGAGTCCTGTATCGCGTGCAATCGCTCAGGAGTCCGACTCATTGCAGTATCTTCTCCCCGAGGTCGATGCTGTCGATGTCGTGTTGCCGGTGGCGGTTGCATCTGCAACTCCCATGCGGCAGGTCTCGCACGAGGCTGTTGAACGTCTGGGTCATGCCGGTGTGGCCGATGCTCTCAGGTATATGTCGGGCGTCAATGTGCGAGACTATGGTGGTGAGGGCGGTCTCAAGACCGTCTCAGTGCGTGGAATGGGTGCCAAACACACGGCTGTAAGCAAGTCGGAGGCCAAAGCGGTCTTAGGAAGACAACCAACCCAGACAACTCCTTGGCTCACAGAACGACATGGCTA
>JAZRNA010000026.1:0-11662 GCA_045647945.1 Clostridia bacterium | reverse complement strand
CCATGCTGCCACTCATAACAAGAATGGTTCTAGTATCCTCAAGCCCCAGCATTGCCCTGGCCTCAGTTTTGTCAACCCGTTTTGCAAACTTGGGATTTATGGGGATTCCAATTGGCACAAGTTCGTCCCTGACAATTCCCTTTTTTTCTGCCTGATTAGTCAAGAGCTCCGTGGCGGTAACATAATAATCCATTGACGTATCCTCCCAATAGGGATGGATTGTAAAATCTGTCACAATTCCCACAGTTTTTATGTTCCCGGCAATCTTGTTTGCAACATAGCTGACCAGGATTGCAGCAAAAACATGTGTACATATAATAATATCCGGCTCATATTCTTCAACAAACTTTACAAGTTTCTTTGCCAGAATACTGTTTGTAATCTTTATAAACCTGCTCTCCCCGTTTTCTGTTTCGCGTTTTTCGCAAAGCCTGTAAACCTTGCCGTAAACCTTGGGGATTCTCTTTGTAGACACAAGATAACCTTGTGAAATTGTCTCCTTAAGCACAGGGGTGATATACTCAAGTGCATCTATGCTCAGAGTTTCAACATCTGCCTCTTTGAGATGCTGACACAAAACATTTGCAACTTGATTATGTCCCTGACCTGCAGTTATGGTAAAAATCAAAGCACGCATAATCTAACCCTCCTTGTCTACATAGGTACCAATTCTCCACATTCCAAAAAGTAGAGATAACATTCGTCCACCGATCTTTCCAGTATCTCCCCCAGCGCCTTCTTATAATACTTCATCTGTGTTGCGTATCTCTTCTTTGCAACCAAAGTCGCACCCTCACGGCTCACTCTGTCCGTCTTGAAATCCAAAAGCACCACATTCCCGTCACTCTCCACAAAAAAACAATCCATGGTTCCCTGCAAAAGAATGGTTGTCGAGGACCCGTTTCCATAAATCTCGTCAGCACTTGCCTGAGTGTAAAAACTGAACTCATTTTCCCTCCGAACAGCAGCTTTCAAGCGTTGTCCCATAGACCCCACAAAGAAGTCTGCCACCTTTTTGCAATCAACAGCATCGCCCTGTGACCGGCTGATGATTTTTTCCTCAACCAATCTCTCCACCAAGACCTCAACATCATCTGCTGTATTTATCTTCCGTGGGTCTGCCATCTGCATAACAAAATGCACCACAGTACCTCTTTCAGCCCCCCTGACCTCACCCAGACCTATCATATCAGAGGTTTTGAGTTCCTCAAGCAATGGGACAAATTCTCCGTCATCTGTCTGCATTCGCTTTACCTCGCTGACCGACAGTTTGATGGGCATTTCTCCCAATTCTTTGTCCGGATACTCAAATTCAAGTCTTTTTTGCACTTCCTCGGCAGCATCCTGCCCCTTTTCAAAGTCCATGTTCTCTGCCTGTTTCTGTTCTGCCAGAACTTCGGTAATTTCGTATGGATTTTCATGAAGATAAACCTTAATCCCAAAATCCGTGTCACGATTTGCCACCGTATCAGGTATATCGCAATACTCCCTCAAAATTCCACCATCAGGATGAGACATAAACGCCGCTGCCAACCATTCTCTGTATGACGACGCCCCCCTTATATATCCGTGTGCCGCATGGAATTGTGCATCCCACACAGGCGACTTCCATACCTTTTCACCGAGTTTAAAGGTTGATGTAATTATCAGTTTTTCGCGGGCACGGGTAAGTGCCACATAAAGAAGTCTCATCTCCTCGGACACCATGTCCTGCTTCAACTGATATCCCACCAGGGTTTTAGGCAAAGACGAATACCGGACACGCAGATGTGTGTCTGCATATTCAGCACCAATTCCACCCTGCTCGTCCCATATAATGCTCTTTGATGCATCGGTAATGTTAAATTTATGTGCGGTGTCCGCCAGTATAACAACAGGGAACTCAAGTCCCTTGGATTTATGAATACTCATAATCTGCACAACGTCTTCGCTGTCACCAAAGGCCTTGGCGGGCGTCATGTCTCCGCCCTCTTCACGCAGGGTATCAATGTAATTCATAAAACCAAAAAGACCACTCATTTTTGTGCTTTCAAATTCAGCAGCACGTTCCATCAGCAATCTGAGGTTTGCCTGACGTTCTCTGCCATGGTCAAGGGAGCCAACATAAGCATAATAACCATAGTCATAGTATATGCTGTGAATCAGTTTATCAATACCAGCCCACTCTGCCATTTGTCGAAAAGCTTCAAGCTCTGCCACAAATTCCGCCGCCAAATCATTGCCATTCTCTGCTGCAAAAACCAAAGCCTCAAAAAAACAACCGTCTCGTTTTTGTCCTCTGATATTGGCAAGGGTCTCAGCATCAAACCTCCACATGGGCGACCTCAAAGTTGCAATCAAAGGTATGTCCTGACGGGGATTATCAATAATCTGCAAAAAGGCCAGTACCGTCTGAACCTCCAATGCCCCCAGATAACTGCGTCCCACCTCTGTATAAACGGGAATTCCCGACTCTTCAAACACTTTCTCAAATACCGGTGCAGTCTTTTTGGTGTTTCGCATAAGCACAACAATATCTCGATATTTCGCTGGTCGCACCGCACCCAAATCCTTGTCAAAGACCGGCATTCCCTCTTTAATGATATCACAAATACGCATTGCGGCAACTTTTGCCTCAAGCTCTGTTTTATCAAACACTTCTTTCTCATAAGCATCGTCCTCTGACTCTGCCTCCTGACAAATCATATGGAACTCCGTATCATAAATTCCTTTGTCCTCAAGTTCCGGATATTCCGCACCTCTCACAAGATACTCTTCTTCTGTATAATCTATGTCACCCACAGTCCGTGACATAACACAACGGAACACAAAATTGACTGTATCCACTACGCTTTGGCGGCTTCTGAAATTTTTGAACAATCGTATCAGGTGTCCGGAATTCTCCTCACAGTCATAAAGGTCATATTTATCCGAAAACAGCTTAGGCACAGCATTTCTGAATTTATAGATACTCTGTTTCAGGTCTCCTACCATAAAAATGTTGCTGTCATCCCTTGCAACCGTACGGAATATAAGGTCCTGAATGTTATTAGTATCCTGATATTCATCCACCAGAATATATTTATACTTCTTTTTCAGGTTCTCTCCAACCTCTGTTGTTTCACCTTTCTTTGTTACCAAAAGATTCAGTGCCTCATGCTCCAAATCATTGAAATCAAGAAAACTCTTTGCCCTCTTTTTTCTTGTGTAACATCTGTCCAGCATCAGCACAATATTTTTCAAGGTTCTTAAGACAGGATAATTTAAAGCTATTCTTTCAATAACTGCTTCCTCAGGCAATGCAAAACACTCTTTCAGTTCCGCAATATTCTTTTTTGCCGACTCTCTTAAAGCCTTTATCCTCTCCTGACCCCTGACAATATGCTCCTCCGCATTGCGCTTTCCTGGTTTCATTCTCTCAAATTCAAAACTGTCAATGGCAGCTTTGACCGAGGAATATTCACCCAAATTCATATGGTCAAAAGTTCTCCTTATATTCTCCCTCTCGTCCTCAAAAAACGCTCCATAAGGGTGTTCATATGTAAGATTATTCTCTATCTCATGGTCAATCAGTTCATATGCAGAAAAAATCTCATCTTTTGCCTCTGCTACAATCTTTTCAAGCTGTGACTTCCACCAGTCCCCTGCAATTTCTCCCTGTTTTGCTGTCTGCCGATAGGGCATTACCGCTTCATTAAGCCACTTTGCAGGATATGCCATGCTCCGGCTGAAATCATGCAGGCCCAGAACAATTTCACGCAATGTGCTGTCGTTTTTTATCCCCCCATGACCTATCACAAGGTCTGCAAAGGACGAGTCAACATCAATTTTGCTGTAAAACCGCTCAAGTACCTCATCAAGTGCCTCTTTCAGCATGATTTTGTTTTCTGTCTCGGATATAATTGAAAAATCCACCGGCAAGCAGGTCAGGTGAATATTGCTTTTCAATGTATTCAGGCAAAACGAATGAACCGTTGATATGCTGGAAGAATGAATCAACAGCCTTTGTTTCTGCAAATGTTGGTTTTCAGGGTCCTGTCTTAATGCAGAGGCGATTGCCTTTTTGATTTTTTCTTTCATTTCCCCTGCTGCAGCCTCGGTAAAAGTGAGTACAAGCAGTTCATTAACAGACACATCGCCCTTTTGGATAAGCTCAATGATACGCTGAACCAAAACAGCAGTCTTGCCCGAACCCGCAGCTGCCGCCAGAAGAATATTCTCGCCTCTGTATTCAATTGCTTCCCTTTGCTCCTGTGTCCATTTCATCTGCCCTGTCTCACCACCCAAAATTTAATCTGCCACAACAACTTTCCCATTAAGATATTCAAGTTCCCCAGCCGGAGTCTTGAAATCAAATTCTATCTTCTTTGCCCTGAGCTGCTGAAAATCTCTTCGTCCGTTTTTTTGTGCACCATATTTCACATCCCCCTCCAAAGGGCAGCCAATGTGTGCAAATCCAGCACGAATCTGATGAGTTCTTCCTGTCATAAGCTGTGCCTCAACCAGACCACAGTCATCAATCCGTCTGTACAGTGTCTCGCAATACTTGGAACCGGGAACCTCATGGTCATAAAAATAAATCTTTCGTTCCTTTTCATTTTTCAGAGCATATCCTGCTATCTTGCCATTTTGTTCCAGCCTTTCAGGATTTTCCACTTTCAAAATATAAAACTTGTTTATTTCCCTTAATTTAATTTTTTCATTTATTATTCTAAGCGCCATTGCGTTCTTTGCCGCAATAACCAGCCCTGATGTATTTTTGTCTATCCGGTTGCAAAGTGCGGGGGCAAAAGTCCGTTCTTTCTCTGGGTCATATTCACCCTTTTTAAAAAGGTATGCCTGAATATTGTCAAGCAAGCAACCATCTTCCCCATGGCAAGAGATTCCCGACGGCTTATCTGCTATAAGAATGTTTTCATCCTCATAAACCGTTTTGAGCTGAAAATCCTTTTCCAGATGCGCCGCCACAGGTTTTGTATCGTCAAAAAATTCATCATTTATATAAAGTTCAAGGACATCCCCCTGACAAAGCATGTAGGAAATATCCTGTTTCTTTCCATTGACTTTTACCCGTTTCTTGCGGAGCCACTTGTAAATCATGCCCATTGATGCAGTCTTAAGTAGCTTTGCCAAAAACTTATCAAGCCTCTGTCCTGCATCATTTGGTCCGGCAACTATTTTTTTCATAGAATCTCCGTTCCGCCGCAATCTCCCATTGCAACACGTTAAATCCCTAAATTTCTTTCTTTTGTTTCAGATAAACCACCAAAACCGCAATATCCGCAGGGGATACCCCTGATATTCTGGACGCCTGACCGATTGAATGAGGTCTCAGCTTTTCCAGTTTCTGCCGCGCCTCAATCCTCAGTCCACCGATTTCGCTGTAATCTATGTTCTCAGGAATCTTTTTATTCTCCATTTTCTTGAATTGATTAGCCTGTGCAATCTGGCGGTTTATATACCCCTCATACTTTATGCTGATTTCAACCTGTTCACATACCTCAGCGGGCAGACTTGGTCTTTCTGAATCAATTTCTCCCATTGCAACATATGTGACCTCGGGTCTTTTCAGCATATCCGAGCCTCTGATTCCGCTGGATACGGGGTTGCTGCCCACTTTCTCCAGAAAATCGTTTGCGATTTTAGGTGAAAAGACTATATTCTCAAGTCTTTGTTTTTCTTCTTCAATCAAATGTTTCTTTTGAACAAAGGCATTATATCTATCCTCGGAAATCAGCCCCAATTCATACCCCATCTGTGTAAGCCTCAAGTCCGCATTATCCTGACGAAGAATAAGTCTGTACTCCGAGCGTGAGGTCATCATGCGATAAGGCTCGTTTGTACCCTTTGTCACAAGGTCGTCAATCAATGTTCCTATATACGCATCACTTCTGTCAAGAACAAATGGTTCCTTGCCTTGAATTTTCCTTGCTGCATTTATTCCGGCAACAAGTCCCTGAGCCGCCGCCTCCTCATAGCCCGATGTTCCGTTGAACTGCCCCGCGCCATAGAGCCCTGAAATATTCTTGAATTCCAGCGTGGCTTTCAATTGCAAAGGATTGCAACAATCATACTCAATAGCATAAGCATTTCTTGTAACCTGAGCGTTTTCAAGTCCCGGCAGGGTTTTAAGCATCTCTATCTGCACATCCTCGGGCAAACTGCTTGAGAACCCTTGGATATACATTTCCTCTGTATTCGTTCCCATTGGCTCAATAAAAAGCTGATGCCGCTCCTTGTCCTTAAACCTTACAATCTTATCCTCAATAGACGGACAATATCTGGGTCCTATTCCCTTTATGTCACCGCCATAAAGAGGCGAACGATGGATGTTGTCAAGGATTACCTTGTGTGTTTTTTCGTTTGTGTAGGTGATGTAACAGCTTACAGTGTTTTCCAGTTTCTCCTTTGTTTCAAAGGAGAAAGGCGTTATCTCCTCATCGCCAATCTGCTCCTCCAGTTTTGAAAAATCTATGGAACGTCTGTTCACTCTGGGTGGAGTGCCTGTTTTAAACCGCACAAGCTCAACCCCGATATCCCTCAAATTCTGCGAAAGCTCTGTGGCAGGGAAAACACCATCAGGACCACTTTCCTGACTGAACTCGCCAATGATAATCCGTGATTTAAGATATGTACCTGTGGAAATGATAACCGCCCGGCAGAGATACTCTGCACCTGCACGGGTCTCAACGGATTTGACACACCCCTCATCATCAAGATTGACTTTGACAATTTCGCCCTGACGAACATGAAGGTTGTCACACATTTCAAGGCGGTGTTTCATCTCGTTCTGGTACGCTCTGCGGTCAATCTGGGCACGCAAAGAATACACCGCAGGGCCTTTCCCCCGGTTAAGTATTCTGGACTGTAAAAGGGTAGCATCTGCCGCCTTTCCCATTTCGCCGCCCAAAGCATCAATTTCACGCACCAAATGCCCCTTTGCCGTTCCCCCGATACTTGGGTTACATGGCAAATTGGCAATACTGTCAAGGCTTATGGAAAAAAGGCAGGTTTTCATCCCCAACCTTGCTGCTGCAAAGGATGCCTCCACCCCTGCATGTCCTCCGCCTATAACTATCACATCATAACTGTCAGCCGTAAACAAGATTTTCCCTCCAAAATTATTTGATGTCCTCAACGCAAAGTTTAAGGATTTCTTCATATATCCGCTTTGAATTCTTTTTGAAATACTCCGCAACCCGCTCCGCATGAATTTTCTTGCCCATATTGATTGAGAGCTCCAGCATAGGCACCTTGTCCTCAAGAATGCTGAACCTTGCCATATACTGCTCTTCTGCAGCAAGGACAACTTCAGCTTTCACCGCATTGGGGTCAACAATTTCATCATACTTCGCCTTGCCGATTGCCTCATCAATACGTTCTCTTATGCTATAGGGTATCCGCCCTTTAAAATAAAGATATGCAGCCTCTCCGCTTTCAGTAAGGCAAAAAGCCTGCTCGTCGCGGTAATACTTCTCGTATATATACCCGTCCTCCAAAAGTTCCGCCAGAACCTCGGACAAATCAAAGTATTCCATTATCTCCTTGTCCCATGTAAAAATTTCATAGGTCAGACTCATGCTTATGGGTGCTTTATATTGCTTTATGGCATAAACCACCGCAAACTTCATTTCTTCTTTTTCAAGATACATACAAAATCATCCTTTGTACCCAAAATACTTTTTTACTTATGCTTAAAATACAATCCAAAAACCCCAACTCCTGCATGACAGGTAATGATTGGCCCAACCTCTGCAATCCTTATACTTTTGGGCGAAATTCTTTCTTCAATCATTTTCTTCAGTATTTCCGCCTTATCAGGTGCGTCAGCATGCATAATATCAATTTCTGCATTCTGTGGGTCATCAATGTTTTCCTCAACATAATCCACAATCTTTGCTATTGCACGTTTAAGTCCCTTAACCTTGGCAAAAGCCTCCACCTTGCCGTCATTTGACCAAAGAATCGGTTTGATATCCAGAACCGAGGATACCACCATGGTTGTGGCCTTGATTCTTCCGCCTTTTTTAAGGTAGGTAAGGTCATCAACTATAAAATATACCTTATCTTTTTCAAATCGTTCTTTAAGGTATGCCACAATCTCATCTCTTGTTGCACCCTTTTCCGCCATTTCAGCCGCCGCAATAACATTCGTTCCGATTCCGTAGCTGTAAAGACTTGAATCTACGATGGTAATATCAAATCCTTCCTCCGCAAGCTCCCCGGCAACCATCCTTGCAGTATTCACAATTCCGCTGCTGTTGGCAGGAATAGTGATGTGAATAATCTGGTTTTCCTTGCCCAAGGCTCTGTACATATCCTCCAGAATACCAGGAGTTGCCTGACTGGTGGCAGGCATTTCATCAAGGCTCCTGAACTTCTCATAAAACATCTGCGGTGTATAGTCAATATCCGCAAGGATACTCTCATCTCCGCAATTGATGTAGAATGGTAAAACCTTTATTCCATATCTCTCTGCTTGTTCTTTTGTAATGTCCGCCGACATATCTGTCATTATTTTAATCATTTTGCAAACATCCTTTCTCATCTAAATTTTCAAAATCATTCTGTCTCAAAACCTCGTATGCCACAACAGCAACCGAGTTGGACAAATTAAGTGACCTTTTGTTGTGTTTCATTGGTATCCTTATGCACATGTCAAGGTTTTCTCTCAACAAGTCTTCAGGAAGCCCCTTTGTTTCCTTGCCAAACACAAGAAAAATCTCCTTATCCTCTTTTACAGGAAACTCCACCTTGCTGTAATTGGTGGGTGCTTTAGTAGTACAAAAATAAAATACTCCTTCGGGATATTTTCCCCTGATTTCCTCAAAACTATTATATTCAAAAAGCCTCAGCTCATCCCAATAGTCAAGTCCCGCACGCCTTACCGCTTTTTCGTCAATATCAAACCCCAAAGGATGCACCAGATGCAATGCCGCATCAATCACCGAACAGGTTCTTGATATATTCCCCGTATTTGATGGTATTTCAGGCTCCACCAAAACAATATTCAGTTTCATAAATCTATCACTTCCCAAAGTCAATCAGTTAAAAAATTTCTTGTCAAGTGCACGGTATTGTATAGCCTCCGCAATATGCTCCACCTCAATGTTTTGAGAGCCGGCAAGGTCGGCTATTGTCCTTGCTACTTTAAGTATTCTGTTGTGTGCCCTTGCACTAAGCCCCAAGGATTCAAAAGCCTGCCTGAGCAATGTATTCGCCTCATCCCCCAAAGCACAGTATCTATTCATAAGTTCTGGGGTAAGCTGACTGTTTGAGTATACCCCTGCATCCTTATACCTTTGGGTCTGGACTTTTCTTGCCTTATCAACACGTTGCTTAATCTCTGCAGAACTTTCGCCCTTTTCTTTGGTCTCCAGTTCATCATATTTCACAGATGGCACTTCAATGTGCAAATCAATTCTGTCAAGCATAGGCCCGCTTATCTTGCTCATATACTTGAGAATCTGGCTCTGTGTACAGGTACATTCCCGATTTCTGTCGCCATAATATCCACAGGGACACGGGTTCATGGACGCCACCAGCATAACGCTGCAAGGATACGTGGCAGTTCCACCTGCGCGGGTTATGGTAACCTCTCCGTCCTCAAGGGGTTGCCTCATTGCCTCCAGTGAATCACGTCTGAACTCAGGAAGCTCGTCCATAAAGAGCACACCGTTGTGTGAAAGGCTGATTTCCCCCGGTTTGGGATTTGTTCCCCCACCCGAAAGTCCCACCGACGAAATGGTATGATGAGGATGCCGGAATGGTCTTTCCGAAACAAGAGGACTGCTTGCAGAAAGACTTCCTGCAATGCTGTGAACCTTGGTAACCTCCAAAGATTCCTCAAAGGTCATGTCCGGCAAAATAGAGGGTATCCTTTGTGCAATCATTGTTTTTCCCGAACCGGGAGGGCCAATCATCAACACATTATGTCCCCCTGCCGCCGCAATCTCCAAAGCCCTTTTTACAAAGTCCTGTCCCTTGACCTCCGAGAAATCATATCTCACCCTGTCCTGATTTTCCAGAAGTGCGGCAACATCAACCGCCGTGGGCAAAATCTCTTTTTTGCCTATAAAATGCGAGAGTATCTCCTCAAGGCTCTTTGCACCAAAAACCTGCACTCCCTCTATGACTGCTGCCTCATTGGCATTCTCTAAGGGCAGAAAAACTTTCCTTATCCCCTTTTGATAAGCAGAGATTACCATGGGCAGAACCCCGTTTATTCGTCTCAAATCACCGTTCAGGGAAAGTTCACCCAGAAAGATTGCATCCTGACACTTTTTTCCGTCAAGTTGCTCGGATGCTGCAAGGATTCCCAGAGCAATGGGTAAATCAAAATGTGCCCCCTCTTTCCTTATATCTGCAGGGGCAAGGTTAACGGTAATCCTCTTTGACGGGAATGTAAGACCCGTATTTTTAACCGCCGCTCTTATTCTCTCCTTGGATTCTTTAACCGCCGCATCAGGAAGTCCCACAATATCAAATCCGGGCATCCCGTTTGAAATATCTGTTTCAACATCAACAATATATCCGTCAATACCACAAAGAGCAGTACTGTTCAGCATTGATATCATTGCCGCTCACCTCTATCCTTGTCTTTGTCTTACCGCCTCATACATCATAACCCCCGCCGCAACAGATGCATTGAGAGATTCTGTTTTGCCAAGCATGGGGATTTTAACAAGAAAATCACACTTTTGGGCAACAAGGCGGCTCATTCCTGCACCTTCGCTGCCTATAACAATGGCGGTAGCACCTTTCATATCACAGTCATAAATGGACATGCTACCCTCAAGGGCAGTTCCCACCACCCAAAGACCATTCTCTTTCAATTTTTCAATACATGAAGCAACATTGGTACACCTTGCAACCATGGTATACTCAACAGCTCCTGCCGAAACCTTTGCAACTGTAGAGTTAAGCCCAACGCTGCGATTTTTGGGAATAATCACCCCATGAGCACCTGCCGCATTGGCTGTCCTGATTATACTTCCCAGATTGTGTGGGTCATTGAGTCCTTCGGCAATTATAACAAAGGGAGCTTCACCCTTTTCCTTGGCTAGGTTCAGTATATCCTCAACCTCAACATAGGAATGCATAGCCGCAAAAGCCAGCACCCCCTGATGATTGCCGCCCTCTGACAGTTCATCCAGCTTATGCTTGTTCACCAGGCTGTACCTGATGTTTCTCTTTTTTGCAGCAGCAGTAATCTGGGCCAGACGGCTGTGCCGCACGCCCTCCTGAATAAATATTTTATCAATGTCCCTGCCTGAATTAAGTGCCTCAAGGACAGGATTTGTTCCGTATATTCTGTCTTCCATAATCAATTCTCCGATTTTATTTTTTTACATAGCTATACATCATCTATTTTACCACAAACACCCCCAAAAGGCAATAAAAAATTTATTTTAAGCATTCCAAACACTCACCGTTAATACCTATCCTTTTCTTCGACATATTATTTGTTTTCAAAACCCTTGACCAAAAGACAAAAATGATGTATTATATATGATGTATAGTTGTGTTTTTTAATTTTTTCTTGAATAAATTCATCTTGAAAAACAGGAGGATAAAAAATGAGTGCTGTAATCAAAAACGAAAAAGGTACCATAAGCATTTCAAGCACAGTCCTTGCAAAACTGGCTGGATACATCGCAACCCAGTGTTATGGTGTTGTTGG
>JAZRNA010000025.1:0-10478 GCA_045647945.1 Clostridia bacterium | reverse complement strand
TATCCAGAGGTACAGCGACGATGGAGAACCTGCAGGTACGGCAGGAGTTCCGGTTCTTGACTATATAAAAAAAGAGGGTCTTTCAAATCTGGTGGTTGTGGTTACCAGATATTTTGGAGGAATTCTCCTTGGTACGGGTGGCCTGGTGCATGCTTACTCCAAGGCGGCAAAGGCCGGAGTTGAGGCGGCAATTCCCAAGACCATGACCTTGTGTTGTGAGACTTGGGTGGAATGTGATTATTCCCTTTTGGGAAAAGTGCAGAGTGAGGCGCTTAATATGGGATTTGTTATAAAAGACACCCAGTATGCCGACAATGTAAAAATAACGATTTTGGTGCCGGTTTCCATGGTTTCAAAGTTTGAGGCGGACATAATTGATAAAACAAACGGAAAGGCATGTATCAATCAAGGAAAAATTGGGTACTACTAAATATAGTATGTGGAAGCATTGAAAAACAGAAAATATTTGAAAAATTTGTGTTTAGGGATTGATTTCATCCAAAGTTTATGGTAAAATATTAAATTGGATGGAAGCAAAGTGACATAATGATACGGCGGTTGATATAATACGTCCGTATTTTTTCGTGATAAAGCCGGTTCTTTTTGGACAAAAGAAAAAATTTTAGGTGGGTGAAACATGGAGAAGTATGTTATCCTCGGCGGAGCCAGACTTGAGGGCGAAGTCGAAATCAGCGGTGCAAAAAATTCTGCAGTTGCGTTGATTGTGGCAGCGCTTATGGTAGACGATATCTGCGTCATTGAAAACGTGCCCGGGGTCAGTGATACTTATGTTTTGATTGATATTATAAATCAGCTTGGCGGAAAGGCTGAGTTTATTGACAAGGGTGTTCTTCGTGTTGACGGTAGAAACGTTTGTTGCTGCGATGCACCCTATGAAATGGTCAGCAAAATCAGGGCGTCATCATATCTGATGGGGGCTTTGCTTGGCAGATTTGGCGAGGCAAGGGTTGCCATGCCCGGCGGCTGTGATTTTGGGGTGAGACCTATTGACCTTCATCTCAAAGGGTTTGTTGCTTTGGGTGCGGAATATTCGGTTGAGGCGGGCGGAATTGTTGATATAAAATCAAAGGGCCTTGTGGGTGCTAGTGTTTATATGGACAAAGTGTCTGTGGGAGCTACAATCAATGTTATGCTGGCGGCAACCATGGCAGACGGTCAGACTGTGATTGAAAATGCTGCAAAGGAACCCCACATTGTTGACGTTGCAAACTTCTTAAACAGCATGGGTGCCAACATCAAGGGTGCCGGTACTGATGTGATTAAAATAAAGGGTGTGGAGACACTTCATGGCGGGACATATACTGTTATTCCTGACCAGATTGAGGCCGGCACATTTATGATAGCGGCGGCGGCAACTGGCGGTGACGT
Organism: Clostridia bacterium; assembly: GCA_045647945.1. Taxonomy (GTDB): domain Bacteria; phylum Bacillota; class Clostridia; order Monoglobales; family Monoglobaceae; genus SIG440. The sequence goes on along the minus strand of JAZRNA010000025.1, from coordinate 9,089 downwards.
TGTTATAAAAAACATTATTCCAAAGCATCTTGATTCAATTTCGGCAAAGCTGCTTGAAATGGGTGTTGAGATTGAAGAATATGATGACAGTCTGAGGGTAAGAGCAACAGAAAAGCTGAAAAAGGCAAATATTACCACCATGCCTCACCCCGGATTTCCTACCGATATTCAACCCCAGATGCTTACTTTGTTGACTTGTGCTGAGGGTACAAGCATTGTGACAGAAAATGTGTGGGACAACAGATTTAAGTATGTTGAGGAACTCCGCAGAATGGGTGCAAATGTCAGTGTTGACGGCAGAATTGCAGTTGTTGAGGGCGGAGGTGCGTTGACAGGCTCACCTGTTTCGTCAACTGACCTGAGGGCAGGTGCGGCACTGGTTATTGCGGGACTTATGGCAGAGGGCGTGACGGAGATTTACAACATCAAGTATATTGACCGCGGATATGAGGACTTTGAAACAAAACTCAGGTCTTTGGGTGCTCAGATTACCAGACGTACAGACGGCGAAAAGGACCGCAAAACAACCATAGCGTAAAAATTGTGCCGCATCAAAGTACAGATTGCTTTGGTGCGGTTTTTTGACTTAATAAAGCAGAAAAGAGAGGGAATTTTGGTGACGGAACTTAAATTATGCTCTTTAAGGAGCAGCAGCAAGGGCAATGCTACAATTATATTTGACCATGAAACCAAGATTCTTGTGGATTGTGGTGTCAGCGGCAAGGTTGTAGACGGGTGCCTGAAAGAGATAGGGATTGGACCATCAGAAATTGATGCCATTGTAATAACTCATGAGCATAGTGACCATATAAAAGGGGTTGGAGTTGTTTCAAGAAAATACAACCTGCCCATTTTTGCAACCAGCGGAACATGGCAGGCTATGAAAGGTCAGATTGGAAACATAGAAGAGGATAATATCCGTATTTTCAATGTTGGCGAGAGTTTTATGATAAAGGATATAAAGGTTACATCCTTTGAAATACCTCACGATGCTGCACAGCCGGTGGGATTTACATTTGAAAAAGGAGAAGCAAAGGTTGCTGTTGCTACTGATATAGGGGTAATGACAAGGGAAATATTTGATATGATTAAGGGCAGCAAAGCGGTGCTTTTGGAGTCAAATTATGACCAGCTTATGCTGGAGGCAGGTACATATCCTTATGAACTTAAACGCAGAATCAAAGGAAATTTGGGACATCTGTGCAATGAAGATGCGGCCCTTACTGCAAGGGATTTGATTGAAACGGGAACACGTGAAATTGTTCTGGGACACATCAGTCAGGAAAACAATTATCCGGATTTGGTGTTTGAAACAACTAAACTGTGCCTTGAGGGGCATGGATTCAAGTTGGACAGAGATGTAAATCTCTATGTTATGAGAAAGGATTGCATAGGCAAAGTGTGCTAGGCAAAGACCCCACAACTTTTTGGTTGTGGGGTCTTTTTTTTATCTGAATATATAAATTCTGTTGCCCGGTTTCAGAAAATCTTTTTCCGATCCGTTGTTTGCAATTATTGCATCCGGAGTGGTGCGATAGCGTTTTGCTATGTTCCACAGGGTATCGCCCTTTTGCACAAAATAGATAACCATTGACGGCAGACAGACGGTGGGTGCATCTGCATCATAATCTATCATGGAAATAAGGTTAGCTTTTGAGGCGTTCACCGCCTTAAGACTTATGGCAACTATACTGCGTATTTCTATGTCCCGGGGACTTGTTATTGTGTAGTCAAGGTGTTCCATCTCTGCCTTTGCGTCACACAGGGAATTTTCTGTAATGCCCGGAATATCGAAGACGTGGCTGAATGGCAAAACATGGCTGAAACCTGAAATGGGGGTGTCTTGCTCTTCGGTGAGATACAGCAAGGTGCAGGTTATGTAACCGGACACGGTAACTTTGCCGTCTTCTGTATGGATGCTTTCGATGTTTGGCACAGCACTGCAATCACAAACCTGATGAACATCAGGAAGATAGTCGGGAACACATACCCGTTCCTTTTGTGCCATTTGGGCAAAGGCGGTGTCAACAAGTTGTTCCATGTTATATGCACTGGTTTCGGTTTTTATCTCCCGGTTCAGACCATAGGCATCCCGGAGAATCTGACACTCCATGATTTCGGATGTTTTTACATTGGCACAGAGAGTAATTTCTGCACCAATAGAGCGTTTGTCGCCGTCGCTGTCCCTGCAGATTTCGGAATAAATATCTTTGACACAGTAGTCGATTTCTCCTGTCATATTTTCGGTAATGCCACCAATCTCTAAAATTTCGGTAAAGGGTACGGTGTGTTCCATACACTGTATAGAAGAATCTTCGTCTGTTCCGCAGTAGAGAGTGCAGAGTTTAAGCTCACTCTTGACAACGGCTTTGCCGTCCAGAAGGCGAAGTTCGCCGGGAATGGGTTTTGCCGAAAACCTGAGAATTTCCCCAATGTCAGGTTTGCCGGAGGGTACGTCAAGACGTTCACGGATGATTATGTCACGCTCTGCCTCACAGCAGGAATTGCACAGCTTAAGATTCTCGCTTTTTACTGCTATAGGCTCGTCTCCGTCTATGCATGTGGCAATGTCTACTTCACAGAGGGCGGTTACCTTTATGCCCAGATTGATTTTGTTGCGGATATTGAGCTTGCGGCTGTTTACCAGAGTATATTCGGCGGATTCGCATTCTGCCTCAGCAGAAAGATTCATGCCTGGCTTTGCACCCTTGGCGTCAACAAAATGACTGAAATCTGTTGTGGTGCAAATGGATTTTACTTTGCCAAGGACATTGCCGTCGGGAATATAGAGGATATCTGTCCGGATTATACCTTGCAGATACACTTTTTCCGCCTGAATGCTTTTTTGTGTTATAACGGCTTCACTGCTTACCCTGAGCACCTTTAACACGTCCGGCTTCACATCCGGCACGATTATGTCACACTCTGTTGTGGTTTGACAGGTGCGGGAGCAGATTACCTCTGAGAGCTTTATATGCTCCTTTTGCAGCTTTACTGACATACGTTATTCTACCTCACTTTATAAAGAGTATTTGTTTATTTATGGTATATTAATATGAGGGGCTTGGGAAAGATATTCCTTAAGTCGTTTTGTTGCTAAAATGAAAAGTCGCCAAGGTCAATGTAGTCCGACAAGAGCACATATGCCAGTGCAAGTATTATAAGAAGATTGTCCTCCTCGGTGTTGTCAAGGAACAAAAAAATAAGTGCAATAATCAGCAAATCTTCGGCAGACAGCAATCCAAGGATTTTTTTGGATTGGGGGTTGTAAAGACTTCGGGGAATTATATTATACAAAAAACCAAAAGGGTCCCTGCTTGATGTATGGACATCTCTCGGGGGTGGACTTTGTTTGACGGGGTCGTTGGGGAGCGTTTTTTGCTGAGAGTGTTGAGGAAGATGCCTTGGGGGTAATTGTCCCGACGATTGTTGTTTTGACGGCATTTTGGCGGGGTGGACAGATGTTTTTTGTTGCTTTGATGGAGTCTGGTGTGGGGTGGGAGCGGTTTGTCTTGGCGGCGGTGATTGCTGGTTGCGGTTTATCGGTTGAGAGTTCCTTGATGGAGGGGGCTGAGGGTTATAACGTTGATAAATGCTAGACACCTCCTTTGTCATTGTCCTTGAAGGTTTTCAAAACAGCAGCAATGCTCATAATCTGTGCTGCCTGGTCAAGCTTTGCCTGACGGTCTTTTTTTAGGAAAGGTTTCAGTGCGTGGAGGAAGGCGGTTTTGGGATTGTTTTTTTGACTGTTCATGGCCTGAATCAAGCTTTGTATTTTGAGGATTGTTTCAAAGTCAATGCCGTCTCCGTTGCCAAACAGGTTCTGTGGAATAAGGCTGCCTGATGATGAGTGGGAATCTGGACTGGAGTCGGTTTCCTGGGTGCCTGTGAACATATTTATGATGTTTTGAATCTGGGATTGGCCCTCGTCGCTTGAAAGCATCTGTTGGAGAGTTTCAAAGGCTTTTGAAAAATCAGGGGTTTCATCCATTGGGTCTTCCTCCTTTCTTGTGATAGACTGGTGTTTCAGGTTATTTGTTTTTTGTGATTGAACTCAGGGTTTCCATGAGCTGGGGGTTTTGTGAAAGCTGTTTCAGCAAGGCTGGGTTTCGTTGCAGTTCTTGCATAAGCTGTTGGGGATTCATGGAACCCATTTGCTGGGTTAAAGAATCTTTGCCCATTGATTTTATTGCTGTTTCTGCTAGGGCCAGTTGTTCGGGGGTCAGAGTTCCGCTTAATTGCTTAAGTCCCTGAGCAAGCATTTGAGGTGTCATTTTTGATATCATATCCTGAAAATTCATATAAAAAAGTCTCCTTGTTAAATTGTTTTGATTATTAATCCTTATTTAACATTATATGATAACAAAATAAAATAGTGACAAAAACTTTGAGTTGTGGTATACTGAAAAAGCACAGAAAGGTTGTGAAAACCATATGAAAGCAATAATATTCAGTGATTCTCACCGTAGTTTTAATCCCATGATGCGTGCCATGGAAATTGAAGGGAATGTTGATTTGATTATCCATGCGGGGGATGTTTTGAGCGATGTTGAGGATTTGAAAATTATGTATCCCCGACACAACATTGTATATGTAAAGGGAAACAATGATTTTTGGGACAACTCTGCAGCAGAGGACAGATTCTTTAATTTTGACGGAGTGAAAATTTTCCTTACCCATGGGCACAACTATGGGGTAAAGTATTCACTGGCAAAACTTACGAAGCATGGGGCTGAGCTGGGAGCGGACATCTGTATTTTCGGACACACCCATGCGGCACTTAATGAAAGGTCAGGAAATCTGACCCTTTTTAATCCCGGCAGTGTATCAAGACACTATGGAGTGTTGGAGACGGGAACGACTGGATTTCAGATGAGAATTTGTGATATTTGATATTGAAACAAAAATATTTAAAAATATTTAAAAAAAGTGTTGACAAGCTGTATTAATTATGTTATTATAATCTTCGCTGGTCGAAAGAATGACTGGTGTAAACGGTAAGCTGGTGTAGCTCAATTGGCAGAGCAGCTGATTTGTAATCAGCAGGTTGCGGGTTCGAGTCCCATCACCAGCTCCAATTATTTGGAGGGGTTCCCGAGTGGCCAAAGGGGGCAGACTGTAAATCTGTTGCGTCTCGCTTCGATGGTTCGAATCCATCTCCCTCCACCAGAAAAAAGCATCAATCTTGATACAAGATTGGTGCTTTTTTCAACTAAATCCGTCTTGCGCCGGAATAAATCTGCTACGCAGATGAAATCACTTCGTGATGAAATCTTGCTTCGCAAGGATAAAAAGACGGATTTAATTTCATCGAAGCCGCAAGGCTTTGATTTCATCCAAACTTGTTTGGATTTCATTATTGAAACATTCAAACTTCTATGATATAATTATTGATAAAAAGAGGTGTTTTGAATGGCTGAAAACAAATTAGCAGATTTATCTATGGATTTTGCTGTCGAACTTTTAAAACTATGTGATAATATCAAAGGTCATTATTCTATTGTTAATCAATTAGAACGAAGTGCCACAAGCATTGGTGCCAATATCAGAGAGGCAAAATATGCTCACAGCAAACCAGACTTTATATCAAAACTTCAAATATCTCTGAAAGAATGCTATGAAACAGAATATTGGCTTGAACTTATGCAAAGAGCTGAAATCCTATCTGACATTTCAGAAATTATGCACAACTGCGGAGTAATCCGCAAAATGCTCATTTCTTCCATTAACACCGCAAAACAAAATATGGATAAATAATTATAGCTGTCACGATTGTGGCAGTTTTTTCTTGCAATTTATTTCCATATATGTTATACTGATCTTGCGACATAAACTTAATATTTGACACTATTTCATCTAAGTATGTGTTTTTTACCCTTTTGGTAAAAATGCATACTCTATTTCGCATACTTGGATGAGATGTCGAGAGATTTGTGTCGCAGCAATCGGAGCCAATACATTTTTCGTGCGTAGCTTCGGCTGCGCACTTTTTAATTTATAGGAGGTTTTATAAGAATGAAAAAGAAAATTGCAAATGGAATTGAAGTGGTATTTTTGATTGTATCCTATGTTATCTTGTTAATTCCTTGTATTACGATGGCAGTTACTACACCCAAAGGTGGATATACATATGAAACCATTATGTCTGCTATGGATATTATAGGTAAATACCCTATAATGAAAGTGCCAATGTATGTATTATTCCTATTATGTGTAATTATGTGTGTTGTTTCAATTATATCAAAAAAAGAACATCGCGATGGTCGAATACATAGCATATTGGCAATTATTCTTTTTATATATGTTAATTATTGTATAATTGCTTGTAGTGGAGGGTATGGCGAAACAATATCTACTAAATTTCCAACAGGGATTTTTGAATTTTGTTTATTTGCAGTAATAGTTGTTAGTTTTGTTAAAAGATCAACGATTGTAACAGGATTACCAAAGGTAGAGGCTGTCGTAAATTCAGGATCAACCGCTGACGAACTCAAAAAATATAAGGACTTACTTGATAGCGGCGTAATTACCCAAGAAGAATTTGATGCCAAGAAAAAACAGTTGCTTGGGTTATAATATGTAAGATTATTTCACAGTGAAATAATCTATTGCATTTTGCACCGGGTTTATATTCGTATGAAAATTGACCGCAAGATTCAAATCGGAGCAAGTTATGCTTGCTCCGATTTTTTTTGCAAAAAATCACTTATACAAAGCATAAATAACACTGAAAGAATCTCCAAAACAAAAATTATATTTAGTTTTCAGGTCGATTTTGTGCATAATATGGACAATTTAGGGCATAAGAAAGGATTTTGGTGTCCTTGAATTTGGCTGAAAAATGTGATAGAATTTTACTATAAAGAAAAATGATTTTGTGCATTATATATTGTTTATATGGAGGTAATGGTTATGCCGTATTCTATAAAAAAAGATATAAAACCCGATCTTGCTGACCACATTCTTCGCAGGGGTCAGGAGATGACAGTGAAGTTTGACAGCAAGGAATTGGACAAATCAGGTCATCACAGACTGTTTTTCACTTGTGAGGATCGTATGCACTACACATTCAAGACAGAGATGTATGGTTCAAAGCTATACATGATGATTGAAGATTCTTTGAATGCTGACATGGCGCAGTGTGACCGTTATTGTCTTGATATGTCAGACGATATTGCCAGGGATTTTCCCAAGCGTGCTTGCACCAAGTGGATGTGGCCGCCCATGATTGGAGGATGGGATATTCTGGGATATACTGAAAACTGGGACTTGGGAATATGGGCAAAGGCGGAAAATCTGGTAATAGCAGAGGGCGGATATCTTAGGTTGAGATATGAAAGATGGGCGTTGAAAGACGGCGTTCACCCCAGAATTACTGCAGCTGAGCCTGATGAAACCATTGTGATAGATATTCCTGAAGGTAGCTATGATTACAAAGAATTATCCAAACAGATAGAAATTCCCAACGAGGAGACAGCTTGTGTTATTTTGACAGTAGAAGGTAAGAGATATACCGGAAATGTGTATTTTGAAAGACCTTATCTGGTTGCAACAAGCGGGGACAATATTATACCGGCCTTTGATGTTCTTTTGACCAGCGCTAGCGAAGAATTCAGAAGTCATGGCTGGATGGGAATGAACTTGTCCAAAAAGGAGTGGCCCAGATTCAGAGTTATTCTGAACGGGGAAACTATTTTTGAGGGTGAAAGATATCTGCGAGTTCACCGTTATTCGCCTGTTGAAATTGATATTCCTGACGGTGCTATAAAAGAGGAGAACACCCTCACCCTTGAATACATATCGGATTATCACGATACTGTTCCGGTGGCTTTTCGTGAAATGAAAATTCTTGAAAAAGAAAAAGCCCCCTTCCATATCCATTTTGTGCCTGATGTTGCGGTACAGGGCAAGGATATACCTTTGCTTGTGGAAACAGAGGAAGATGGTGTTGAGTTTACTGTTGAAAGTGATGTGCTCTCAATCAAAGATGGCGGAAGATGTGATGAAAAGGGCCTGCATGTTGTTACCCTTTGGGGAAGTGAATATACCAATGATATGGAATTTACCATTTCGGCAAAGGAAACAGCTGTTAAGGGTGTTATAAAACAAGCGGTTATCCGTCCTGATGATGATGTGGTTTGTGGCTCTGGAGATATGATTTATGTGGATATTTCGGATGTCCGCGAGGTCAAGGAGTATATTGAATGGGTGTTTGCCAACAAGGCTCACAATTTCATAACAATTCGCCCGTGTTATCGTTGGGCGGGACAGCGGACTGTAAATCCTGATGTATGGAAGGTTTTCTGCAAGGTTTGCAACGGAATGGGTATTGACTATGTAAATATATATGACGGCCGTGATTTGCCGGGACATTCCGCAAATCCTGCGGTAAAGATGCTGGAGGGCGAAAGGTATCTTGGCGACCAACAGCACGAGCGTGACGGACAGCTTTTCTATTGGAATCCTTTGACTACAGAAGTTGACCCCGTAATGGAAGTCTTTTATGACATGGCACAAAGACTGTACCGCGAAGCTCCTGAAACCACCGAAAAGAAAGGTTTTCAGCCGGGAATAGTTCAGTACAGAAACGATAAAATGTGCCACATCCGTGACATTGATTGTGTTCCTGATATGAAGGAGGCACACACAAGTGCAATTAAGTTAATAGAGAAAACCCGCAATGGTGTGCCAAGACATACCGGTCCAAGCATATTGTTCAAGTATCTCTATGAGGCGGGATATGACTGGACAGGTGCGGAAACCATGGACAGTGCCACAGAAACATTGCTCTCTTTCCTTCGCGGTGCTGCAAAAGCAAACGGAAAAGTGAGAACAGGTGTTCATCAGGCGGTGCAATGGTCAACATATCCCCATGATACAGAGGAAAGATACCGCAGATTTTTGTTGGCAAACTATGTTGCATACATGCAGGGGGTTACTGACCTTAATACAGAAGAGGGCTTGTGGTTTATGGAATCCAACTATTCGTTCCACAATCGTTTTTCTGAGGCTTGCAAAAAACATGTGGAACAGCAGCAGAAAATGCTTAAATTCATAACAACCCACAGCCGAAGCGGCAGATACTATAC
>JAZRNA010000024.1:0-4418 GCA_045647945.1 Clostridia bacterium | reverse complement strand
AGCGGATATTGCATACCACATAAACAAGATTGAAACACGTGGTTATGACTTGTGTATTGATGTCTGGGGTGCTGACCATCATGGTCATATTGCCAGAATGAAAGCGGCTCTTGCTGCTGTGGGTATTGACCCTGTCAAATTTGAGGTTTCAATCATGCAGCTTGTTCGCCTGACCCGTGATGGCGAAGCGGTAAGAATGTCAAAACGTACAGGCAAGGCAATAACCCTCACCGACCTGCTTGATGATGTGTCTGTTGATGCAGCAAGGTTCTTGTTTAACATGAGAATGGCAGGAAGTCATCTTGATTTTGACCTTGATTTGGCGGTAAAACAGGAGAGCGAGAACCCTGTTTATTATGTTCAGTATGCACATGCAAGAATTTGCAGCATAATCAGAGTTCTTAAGGAAGAGGGTATAGAGGTAAAACCATTCAGCGAGATTTCTACCGAGGTACTGACCGAGAAAGAGGAACTTGCACTGCTTAAGAAGCTTTGTGACCTCCCCGAGGAGATAAGAATGGCGGCGGAAAGCCGTGAACCTGCAAAGATTACACGTTATGTCATGGACCTTGCGTCGTCGTTCCACACATTCTACAATGCGTGCCGTGTCAAGGTTGAGGACGAGGCAGTTCTCAATGCCAGACTCAAGATTGTTGACAGCGTAAGGATTGTTATTGCAGGTATTCTTAAGATGCTCAAAATTGAAGCACCTGAAAAGATGTAGAGGATTGATAATTTATGATGAAAAAGATTGTGAGTCTTGTGCTGGCAATATGTCTTTTGATTCCGTGTTCAAATGTGTTTGCTTTTGATGAAAAGCTGATAATCACAGATGTGGATTTTTATAAAGCCAATATTTACATTTGCGACCCGGAACGGGCAGAGGTGGTTCTGGTTAATGTAAGACCACTGAATATGTCGGCACCATTGACTTTGGCACAAGAAATTGAATACAGGGCAATACCAATAGAGCCGACCATGATTTTTGGGGAAAAGGGCAACAATCTTACATTTGAAGTGGTGAACGGTTATCTTTTGGATAGTGAGGTTGTTGTTATGGTAGCCCAAAACGGTTATGGACGAAAGGTAATGTATATGACCTTTAAAAATTTGACTAAAGGAGTGATTTTGTGAAAAAGACAGCCAAAAGATTAACGGCTTTGGCTTTGATTGTTACTTTTGTTTTTTCTTTTGCAACAGTTTTTGCAGACGGAGAAGTTGAAGAGAATCAGGCAAGTCGTGGCGAGATGATTAATAATATCATAGAGAGTATTTCTGTTTTTGCAAGATATGATGAATTGAATTTGGAAAAACTTTATGTTACTGCTCTGGAGGCTATTGTGGGTGATGACCAGGCTGTTTATGAAAAGGCAATGAGGGCAATTCTTGAATCAATAGATGAAAATTCGGCTTATTACAACGAAGCAGAGGCAAAAGCTTTACTTGAGGGCTTGGGCGACGAAGTTATAGGAATAGGAGTAAATATACTGTCTATTGAGGGAAGCATTGTTGTTTCTGCACCAATCCCAGATTCCCCTGCTGAAAAGATAGGCATAAAGGCTGGAGACATTATTGTTGCAGCAGACGGAACAGACCTTAGGAATATGGAGTTCGACAAGGCTATTGAGTATATACGCGGCCAAGAGGGTACAACTGTAAAGGTGACAGTTGTGCGTTCAGGTTTTGCTGAACCCATAAACTTTAATATTGTGCGTGAAAAAGTAGCTTCAAAGCCCTTGGATATGGAAATTTTAGAGAACGAAGGAAAACAGATAGCAAAGATAACACTTTATTCCTTTACTGAGAATTCTGCAGAGCACTTTGCCAATGCTCTAAAGGAAATAGACGATAAGAAAATTGAAAACATCATCATTGACCTGAGGGACAACAGCGGTGGATATCTTGATCAGGCGGTTGAGATTGCAGATTTGTTTCTGGGTGAGGGACAGCTTATAACAACCGAGGACCACAAAATTGATCTGCTTGATAAGGTGTACAATGCAACAGGCGAGGCGAAGAAGTATAATACAGTCATTATAATAAACAGCATGAGCGCAAGTGCATCTGAAGTTCTTACTGCTGCACTGAAAGAGAATGAGGCGGCAAGGGTTGTTGGTGAGAGGTCCTATGGCAAGGGTACAGTTCAGACATTGTCACAGGCTCCGTTTAACGCAATGATAAAGTATACCACAGCGTATTATCTTACACCATTGGGTAACAACATTCACAAGCTGGGGATTATACCAAATGTAAATGTTAAGAATTCAGAAAAAGCAGTTGATATGTCAGAGTATGATTTCTTTAAACTGGACAAGGTATATAAAGTTGGCGATAATGGCGAAGCAGTTGAAAATGCAAAGAAAATGCTTCAGACTTTGGGCCTCTTTGTAGGTGAAGTCAATGAAATTTATGACGAGAATCTTAAGATTGCAGTAAAACTGTATCAGGAGGCAAAGGGGTTGTTCCCATATGGCGTTCTTGATATAACCACACAGATGAACTTGTATGATACACTTAAAAATGCCAAAGTTGAGGTTGATAAACAGCTTGAGGCAGCACTTAATATGTTGATTTAATATTTGAAAGGACATGATAAAATGAGCGAGAATTGCACACACGATTGTTCAAGTTGCGGTGAAAACTGTAGTTCCAGAACTGCAGAGCAGAGTTTTCTGGCACCTTGCAACTCAATGAGTAATGTAAAAAAAGTTATTGGTATAGTAAGTGGCAAGGGTGGAGTAGGCAAATCTTTGGTTACATCCCTTATGGCATCAGGAATTCAGAAAGAGGGCTTTGGCAGTGCCATTCTTGATGCTGATATTACAGGCCCGTCAATCCCCAAACTTTTTGGTATAAGCAAGAAGGCAGAGGGAACAGAATATGGTATTCTTCCCATTGCAAGTCGAGGTGGCACAAAAATTATGTCAGTCAATCTGCTTCTTGAAAACGATACAGACCCTGTAGTATGGCGTGGGCCCGTTATTGCAGGCACGGTAAAACAGTTCTGGACAGACGTTATCTGGGAAGATGTTGACTGTATGTTTGTTGATATGCCTCCTGGTACTGGTGATGTCCCTCTTACTGTATTTCAGTCTCTCCCTGTTGATGGAATAATTATGGTTACATCCCCACAGGAACTGGTTTCAATGATTGTGGAGAAAGCGGTTAACATGGCAAAGCTTATGAACATTCCTATTTTGGGTATTGTTGAAAATATGAGCTACATTGAATGTCCCAACTGTTCTGAAAAAATAAGTATCTTTGGTGAAAGCAAGATAGACGAGATTGCAAAGAACTTTGGATTAAAAGCATTGGGCAGAATTCCAATGAGAGCAGATATTGCTGCAAGATGTGATGACGGTAAGGTGGAAGCAGTTGACGGCAAATTATGGCTGGGTGACGCAATAGATGCAGTCAAAAATCTTATAAATTCTTAAAAAAAGAGGCAAGTTATGTTTTTATCTGATAAATGGAAAGATTATGAACTTCTGGATGCCAGTAGGGGCGAAAAACTGGAACGTTGGGGAGATATTGTCCTGAGACGGCCTGATCCCCAGATTGTATGGGAAATTCAGGATACAAAAAACAGTTCCTTGTGGAAGTCGGCTGATGCCCATTATCACCGCAGCAACAGTGGCGGCGGACATTGGGAAAGCCGAAAGGGTATGCCGGAAAGCTGGACCGTAAGGTATCGCGACCTCAGATTTGGTATCAAGATGATGGGGTTTAAGCATACAGGACTGTTTCCTGAACAGGCAGCCAACTGGGATTGGTTTTCGGATATAATAAAGAAATCCGGCAGAGAGAACGTTAATGTTCTTAATCTGTTTGCCTATACCGGCGGTGCCACAATGGCAGCGGCGGCAGCAGGTGCCTCGGTGTGTCATGTTGATGCGTCAAAAGGAATGGTAGGTTGGGCAAAGGAGAATGCCGTTCTCTCAGGACTTGACAAGTGTCCCATAAGATATATTGTGGACGATGTAAAAAAGTTTACAGAACGTGAAATCAGACGTGGCAGAAAGTACGATGCGGTTATTATGGACCCGCCCTCCTACGGCAGAGGTCCGAATGGTGAGGTCTGGAAGTTGGAGGACGCGATCGGTGAATTTGTCGAGCTGTCCACAAAGGTGCTGTCCGACAATCCTCTGTTTATGCTGATCAACTCGTATACGACAGGTCTTTCGCCGTCCACAATGGCATATATTCTGAAACTGTACATGAAGCCGTGGGGCGGGGAAGTTTCCGCGGACGAAATCGGTATTCCCGTTACCACCACAGGCGCGGAATTGCCGTGCGGATCGTCGGCGTATTGGACGAGAGGATAACATCGGTCTTGTCCGCAATGTTTGAGGGCGCACCCGTGAAGATGCCGAAGGCATCTTCGTTAGCCTTCCCTGGTGAGGGAAGGTGTCAAACGC
>JAZRNA010000023.1:0-9929 GCA_045647945.1 Clostridia bacterium | reverse complement strand
AGATACTTTTCCACATTATATATCGGGACAATTATGCTTATCTGTGCATTGTTCTGCATTTTAAACACCTCATCATCAAAAACATCCCATCCATTCTCACTATATCAGCCACTATTTACTCAACAAGCCAACACTCTGCCGCAACAAACTGAACATTGTTCAATTTTGTTCCGGCTTTTTACAATCTCCAGTATATATACTTCTCTTTCTCTACAGTTTTACGGCACAAAATACCTTTAACATCAACAATAACTTTTTTGTCATTTTCACTTTTTGCAAACATCTTATCTATGTCAGCATTTGAAAGCTGTTTAAACTTGTCGTGTGCAACAGCAATAACAACTGCATCCAGATTTTCAAGAGAATCCATGGGAACCAGTTCTATTCCGTAATGAGCCCAAGCCTCCTTGGCATCTGCAACAGGATCACAAACCAAAGGTTTGATTCCATATTCCTCCAACTCTCTGATTATATCAACAACCTTGGAGTTTCTGGTGTCAGGACAATTTTCCTTAAACGTCAAGCCAAGAATTGCCACCTTGGCGTTTTTAATAGGTTTTTCAGCGGAAATTAGTTTTTTCACAATATTTTCGCCTACATATTTTCCCATATCATCATTTACACGTCTGCTGGAGAGAATAACCTGTGAATGATAGCCTATCATTTCAGCTTTGTATGTCAAATAATAGGGGTCCACGCCAATACAATGTCCACCAACCAAACCAGGTGAGAATTTTAAAAAGTTCCATTTTGTGCCCGCGGCCTCTAAAACAGCCTTGGTATCAATGCCCATTTTGTTGAATATGATTGAAAGCTCATTCATAAAAGCTATATTCATATCACGCTGGCTGTTTTCAATAACCTTTGCTGCCTCTGCCACCTTAATCGATTCTGCTCTGTGGACACCTGCCTCAACCACAAGTTCATAAACCTTTGCCACCTCGTCAAGGGTTTCCTCATCCATGCCAGAAACAATCTTAACAATTGTTTCAAGGGTGTGCACTTTATCCCCTGGATTGATTCTCTCTGGTGAATAACCCACCTTAAAGTCAATACCGCATTTAAGACCAGACTCCCTTTCCAAAATGGGAATACAAACCTCTTCGGTCACACCTGGATAAACAGTTGACTCATAAACTACAATTGAGCCCTTTGCAAGATTTCTTCCTACAATTTCTGAAGCTTTTTCAACAGGAGTGAGTTCAGGCATATGGTCCTGACTTACAGGAGTGGGCACTGCAACGATATGGAACTTGGCATCCTTAAGACGGCTTTCGTCTGCTGTAAACTCCACAGTTGTTGCCTTGATTGCATCATCCCCCACCTCGTTTGTGGGGTCAACACCCTGTTTGTAAAGGTCAATCTTTGCTTTGTTGAGGTCAAATCCGATAACTCCCACCTTTTTTGCAAAAGCAACAGCAATGGGCATACCCACATAACCAAGTCCAACCAGTGAGATTTTCTCTTCACCTTTTACTATCTTTTCGTACAAACTCATTTTAAATCAGCTCCTAAATCTCCGTATATCTTAAACATTTTTCCTTTTACGTTCTCAATTTCAAAAGTTGTAAGTTTTTTTATGTTATATTGATTAATCTCTTCTATGCTTTCCGATCTCAACACTTTTTCCAATGCCACCACAACACTGTCCACAGATGCAGGGTCAAAAAGATACCCTCCTTTTTCGTGGTCAATCAAGTCCTGATTTCCTCTTATGTCAGAGCATACCACCGGAAGCTTGCTCCACATAGCCTCCATAACAGAAACCGGAACACCTTCCCTGAAAGACGGAAAACAAAAAGTATCAGACGCTTTCAATATTTCCATAACATCGTTCCTGAAGCCCAGCAAGTGCACCCTATCCTCTAGTCCAAGCTTTTTTGCCAGTTCGCGCAAGTATTCATGCTGATTTCCCTCACCCGCAATATAATAGTGCAAATCGTCCCGTTTTAACTCTGCCATTGCCTTTATAATCACTTGGTGGTTCTTGTTCTGGTTAAGCTCTCCCACCGAAACCAACGCAACTGCATTTTCAAGTATACCCAATTCTGCACGCTTTTCCTCTCTGCTTGTTTCTGATATAGGGTATTTATCTTTGTCAAAACCGACCCCTGGAACATATTCAATTTGCTTTGCATTCATATACTTTTTTGCAAAAGCAAAGTCCTCTTTGTTTATAGTAATCAATACATCTGTAAAAAACGAACAAATCCATTCAATAGGGAAAAATATCAGCCAATTTTTAATTGATGCCCCTTTATAAAAGTGAAAACCATGTGCGGTATATACAACCTTGGTCCCTTTTTTTCGCACCTTTCGTGCCGCAAGCCTTGTCATCATCGCCGCAACAGGAGTATGACAGTGAATAATATCATAATTTCCGTTTTTTATTATTTCTTTCAATTCCCTGTAAGCCGAAATGTTTCTTTTGTTAATGGGGTTTCTTGCAAAGCACACCTGATGTCTCGCATCACAAAAAGGAACTTCTTTTTCACCATTTGAGACAACTTCAACGACATAACCGCATTTCTTGAAACCCTCAAGATACGGCAAATGAAATGCCAGAATATGTCCTGTTACAGAAGCAACAAACAATACTTTTTTCATAGAACCTCCAAATCAGATACCTTTCTTCGCAGGATTATAATTGCAAATGGTCTTTTTGAATTTCCCGGATGCCAGCACAGGAATTTCTTTAACGAATTCTATTTTAATATTAGCATCATCGCCTAAAACACTTTTTAAGGTGTTTTTCAGTTCATCCTCGGTATAAACCCCTTCTGCTCCGTTTACCTTTAAAGTATAATCATTTGCATCGTCCTGTATAAATTGATATTGCTTAAGCTTGTCATATTTCCACATATAAACGCTCCATGTGTGGGGAGTAAGGGCTCTACCCTGAGTATCATAAATCATATCCACTCGTCTTCCCGAAATACTTTCAAAACCATAAACACCATTTTCGCCATCTGCAATTATGCCCATATCCCCTGTGTCATATCTGATAAGAGGCATTGCATAATTAAACAAATCTGTTATTACAATTCTTCCTGTTTCACCGGGTTGTGCCGGCTTATCGCAGTCAAGCTTTAAAATCTCCACATAATAACCGGCTTTGTTTATAACCAGTTCACGATGAACAAGGTCGCTTTGTGCGATAACCCCGTTTTCTTGATTCGAATATCGGTTTACAACTCTGCAGCCTATTATCCCTTCAAGTCCGTCACGAGTTACGTCGGTAAGCAGTTCAGAACTGCTCACCATTGCTTTCACCTCGAAGTCCCCTTTTATGCCATTCTTTTTCATATAATTGTATATCATATCGTATGTAGAGGCATAGGCAAGAGTACTTTTTATTTTCTTATCTTTTAAAAGGATATCAACGATATTTCCAAGATTACTATCATCAAGACGGAGAATGTCTATAGGGACCAGATTTTGTTTGATTTGCTCTATACGGCTTTTCTTATTCTTATCTGTCCAGACGCGATAGAATATAAACTTATCTCCCAAATTTTGTCCTATTATACTATTAAAGTAAATTAGCTCTGCAACAACACGATTACGTTTTTCAGGGTTTTGTAAAATTTCAAAGGGTGTCCCTGTTGAGCCACTAGTGGACATTTTATGCAAAGTTGTCCTGTCATAAGCAGCGGAAATCATTTCATTGTAATTATCTTTTATTACTGCTTTGTTTATTACAGGGCATTCCGAAAGTTCTGTGTATTTGCTGTAATCGCGATAAAACTCACAGTTTGCAACAGCCGTCTTCAACAAAAGGGCTATTTTTTTGTCTTGCCAATCAGAAATATCTTCTTTTTCCATGAGATATTTTATCTCATCAAGGTTCTTCTTTATTTTTCCGCCCTTTAATGCATCTAACAGCCAAAATCCATAATAACGAATATTTTTCATTTTAACCCGTTCCCTTTTAATATTTTTTTAAAAGTTTTCTATCCAACGATATCGTTCGTGTTTGTTGCAAAATGGCTAAGTCGGGACTTTCATTTACTTCTACAAGCGTAGGCCCGTTCGGGGTAACTGCAAGATCAAACCCAGTTATAGGGATTTGAGGGATAACAGCGACCGCTTCCTCCACGAGTCTAATACACTCACCCCACATAGGAATTTCAAATCCGGGAAACACAACACCTGTATCTGGATGCTTTAAGAAGATATCCCCGTTATAATTGCATGCCTTGCTGACTACAATACCATGTTCTACATCCACTTGTGCAAACATTCCTCCCGAACATGCATTGTCAACGGAACTGCCCCCAGATCCAACCCTGAGAACAGCACCTAAAATCCTACCCTCTTCAGTAACAATGCGAATGGTATTTATTGACTTGGAATGAAGTCTACTCATTTCTTTATGCTGAACAATTAACTCTTCTATAATCTCGTTATTCGTAATACAACTTTTATGTAATTCCTCCGGTTGATACTTTGACAAATCAATTATTCTTATCCCATGACCACCAAACAAAGATAGAGGCTTTACTATGCAATGAGTATGTTTTTTTACGAAGCTTTTATACTCTTCTAGTGAATTGTTATACTTTACACCACACCAGTCCCGGGATATATGTTTGTTATATTTTAGAAGGCTTTCTTCTTTTGAAATCATAAACTGTGCGTAATCCGGCTTGTTTATTGAAGTAAACATCTTATTAAGATATTTCCCCGTAGAAAAGAGTTTTTTGCCGTTGTTATTTAAGAAGTAAAACTTGTACACAAAGAAATCTTTTATGGTACATCCGTGCCTTAGATAATCAAGACCATACATAATAAATAGTTTAAAATTGCTAATGTTTTCTATTTTGTTTGCATATTGGAAAAATCTGCTTATTAGATACTTTATTGTCACAACCATGCTACCCCCTCAAAATCTTGACCTCATTATATTTCATCATATAAATGCCTTCATCATAATTACCAATAGTTTTTTCGTTTGCCACGCTCTTAAGGTTGTTGACAATAAGCTTCATATGGTCAACCCCACACTCATAAGCATGGGGATATCCCCCGCCAAACCTGGGGTTCACCTCAGAGATATAATACTCTCCGTCAATTTCAAATATATCAATATCAATCTGTCCCCTGAAACCAAAATCTCTGCAAAACTTATCAACAAGACCAAAAAGCTTTTGGTCTTTGAATGAAACCGACTTATCAGTCTCCCCTGCACGCATAACCAGCTTTTTCTTGGTAAAGATTGAAACAACCTCTGCCGAAAGCATATCAATATAGCAATCCGCCCCAATTTCCTGACCGTCTAAAAATTCCTGAATCATCAGGTTGTCATCGTGGACAAAAAGCAATTCTACGGTTTCCCTGTCATACACCTTTGAGATTGCAATGCTCGCACTTCCGCAAACAGGCTTTACAAATACAGGATAGGTAATTTTTCCTGTATCAACGTCTGCAAAAAACTCATCTTTGTCCATATAGGTTTTCGCACAATTATATCCGTTTTCACAGAGCCACTTATACATACTATATTTATTCAAGGTTCTTTCACAAATTTCATAGCTTGAACCAATAACCGTAGTCCCAATCTCCTGAAACTTATCTTCATTCTTTGCAATCAACGAAAGTTCCGGGTCAATAAGAGAAAGCACCCCGTCAATTTTTTCTTTCTTACAGATATCAAGTATAACATCTATGTATCCATCGGCTGTAACCCTTGGGACAATATAATATCCATCTGCATCATAAATTGCAGGGGCAATGCTGCTGCAATCAGTTGCAATAACTTTACCATTCTCTCCAACAGCGTTTTTGAAGTACTTAACAATCTTGTTTCGTGTTCCGGCACTTAAAATAAGTATGTTCATATTAATTATTCTCCCTTGAAATTTTCTGAAAGCATTGCATAACGCAATCTGTTAATCAAAATACCTCGATGGAGCATATCCTTTTCAAATTTACCCTCTAATCGAAATCCTATTTTTTCATACAACCGACACGCGGCCTCATTTTCCTCATCCACATTCAAAAAAACCTTGTTAAGGGAAAGTTCGCCAAAGGCATATTCCAAAATGAGACGTGTAGCCGTCGTTGCAATTCCTTTGCGTTTGAAGTCATCTCTCCCCATGCTGATATAAAACTCTGCCTTTTGATTAATTTTATCTATTCCTATAAGCCCAATCAGCCCCACAGGAATATTTTCATAAGATATAACACAATCAAGACGATTTTTTGCCCGATTTTTAAACCATTCAAGAGTTTTCTCAACAGATAAAGGTATATCATAATGAAGATACCTGTTGTTCTTCCCGTCATTTATCCATTTAACTTTATTTTCAATATCCTGTTCAGCAAACTCTCTGAGAGAAATTTTCTCATTTCTTAAATAAAACATATTACTTCTCCACAAGTTCCTTTTCCTTTGTTCGGCTGTCAATAAATTTTTCCACAACAAATTCTTTTCCCACACGCACGTCCGACCTCTTGGCGGCTTTCAGCACGGTTTGAAAAATTATTTTTACATCTCCCATAAAGGTAACATTGTTTACATATTCAATGTCAAAGGCAAACTTTTCTTCCCAGGTAATAGTGTTTCTGCCGTTTATCTGAGCAAGTCCCGAAAGCCCCGGTCGCACATTGTGGCGAGTTCTCTCTTCTTCTGTATAGTAGGGCAAATATTGAACAAGCAAGGGTCTGGGCCCCACAACGCTCATATCGCCTTTTAAGATGTTAAAAGCTTCGGGAAGTTCATCAAGGCTGGTGCTGCGTAAAAACTTTCCAAACTTGGTAAGCCTCACTTCATCGGGAAGAAGCTTTCCCTTTTCATCCCGTTCATCAGTCATGGTTCGGAATTTATATAAATTGAAAATTTTTTCATCTTTTCCCGGGCGTGCTTGTTTAAAAAGCACCGGACTGCCAAGCTTAACCTTTACCAAAATTGCAACGATTATGTAAAGCCATGAAAATACAATTATTGCAGCCAAGGAACAGGCTATGTCAATCAGCCTTTTAAAATATTTTTGGTACAATCAAAACAACCCCTTAATGATATTTATAACCCGCATTTGCTGTTCTTCGGTCATTTTTATATCCGAGGGCAAACAAAGTCCACGCCTGAATATATCTTCCCCCACGTTGTCACCGGCAGTCACAAAGTCACAACCCTCAAAGACCGGTTGCATATGCATTGGCTTCCATATTGGACGGGCTTCAATGTTTTCTTTTTCAAGTTCAAGACGTATTATTTCAGGATTCACCCTATCCATAGCCTCTTCGTCAATAATAAAACAACTCAACCAAAAATTCGGTTCGGTATATGAAAGATATGGATTCATTTTTACGGGCATCCCCTTAAATTCTCTTTCATAAAGCTCATATATCTTCTTCTTTAACGCTTTATGCTCGTCAAGGTGAATAAGCTGTCCTCTGCCAATTCCTGCAACAATATTGCTCATGCGATAGTTATATCCAATTTCGCTGTGCTGATAATGAGGTGCCGCATCTCTTGCCTGGGTTGAATAAAATCTAACCTTCTGAACTGCCGCCTCGTCATCCGAGAGGAACATTCCGCCACCGGATGATGTAATAATCTTGTTGCCGTTAAAACTTATGGCATTATATTTGCCAAAGGTCCCTGTCTGTCTTCCCTTGTAAGTTGCGGCAAGGGATTCCGCAGCATCTTCAATCAAAACAACATTGTGCTTTTCACACAAATCACATATTTCCTCAAGTTTTGCAGGAGTTCCATAAAGATTTGCAACAATCACAGCCTTTACTCTGTCTTTATATTTTTCAAGAGCAATTTCCAGTGCTTTGGGGTCCATGTTCCATGTATCCCGTTCGGAATCCACAAAGACCAGGTTCCCCCCCTCATATGTAACCGGATTGACTGTTGCCGCAAAGGTCAGGTCAGAGCATATGACAACATCGCCCTTGCCAATCCCTGCCATCTTGACAGCCATATGGAGAGCATGAGTCCCTGCGGTCATTGCCGCAGCAGCCTTGCATCCCACATACCGTGAAATTTCGTTTTCAAATTCTGTAACATTTTTTCCTAAAGGTGCCACCCAGTTTGTGTCAAAAGCCTCTTCTACAAAGACCTGTTCCTCACCATGCATAGTGGGCGAGGAGAGCCATATTTTATCTGCCATTTAAAATCACCTTATTATTTCTCTTGTGGAGAATTTGCCCTGTTTTCCAGAAATCAGCGACAAAAACCCACAATAATCCAATCTAATTCATTATATATCATTTTTGTTTTTTCGTCAATGGTTACAATGTTATTTGCAGAAATTTTACAATCTTTTGTATGATATAACCAGTTTTTTCTGTTTTTTTGATGCAAAAATTAAAAAAGCGGTTGCAAAACCGCTTTTCAAATCTCTGTAGGAACAAAATCCCTTATGTTCAAACTATTTTCCGTCACGCTGCAACAAAGGCACAAAACCTCAACCCCTGCCTTTTTTGCTTTGGCAAGCTCACGGGCAAACTCCGGATGGGTTTCAGCATTGGGCACAAAGTGCTTTGCCTCTTCCGCCTGCACAACAAATATGACATAAGCATCATATCCCGACTTTTTGCATTGCTGCAATTCCTGCAGATGCTTTACCCCTCTTTCTGTTGGTGCATCAGGGAACATAAAAACGCCGTCTTTTTCAAGAGTGACCCCTTTAACCTCCGCAAACGCTTTTTTAGCCCCCATTTCAAAATAAAAGTCAAAACGGGATTTCCCAAAGGTGCTTTCAGGTTTCAGAAATGTAATTTCGCCGAAAGGCTGTTTTTCTTTCAGCCATTCAAAAACCACTTTGTTGGGTGCTTGACTATCGATATTAAACAGCTTATCCCCTTTGTAAACACCGCTAAGGTCATATTTTGTCTTTCGGTCAGGATTTGCCGATTGCTGAACCACAACCCTGACACCGGGTATAAGCAATTCCTTGCACCGCCCCGTGTTTTTCACATGACAAATCTCTTCTCTTCCGTCAATCTCAACATTTGCTATAAACCGATTGGGTCGTGATATAAACCTGCCGGATTTTACATTGTTATAAATCATAATACCTCAATCTGGACACTTGCCATAGCATCAAGAGCATTTTTGTGTGACTGAGGGATCACGCCGGCACAACAACTGCTGTCAACGGTGATTTTTACCTCGGGGAAAGACGCCTTCAAAATCATGGCGTTGGAGATAACACAAATATCAGTGCAAAGCCCCACCAATTCAACCTCATCAGGTTCTTCACCAAGCAAATCACAAATATACTCAGGCAATATAATTGAACCAAAGGTAGGCTTTGTTATGCAGTTTTGAACTAAGCCCTTCAGTTCAGAGTGTATCTCCCAACCCTCTGTATCTTCTATACAATGAGGAACGGGCAGTTTCTTCCCCTCTTGCGTTGACATATAATCCTCACCGTGGGTATCCTGTGTGAAAATTACCGTTCCGTCAAAGCCCTCTATCTTTTTCTTTACATTTCCGACTATTCCCTGTGCCTCAACGCTTCCCAATGCACCGTCAATAAAGTCGTTTTGCATATCCACAACAATAAGTACCTTGTTCATAAAAATTCCTCCTAAATTTCCAGACAAATGGTGAAAGGCCCGTCATTGACAAGGCTTACCTTCATATCTGCCCCAAATTCCCCATGTGCCGTCTTTGAAAACCGCTCCTGGCAAAGTGTTATAAAATATTCGTAAAGCTCCTCCGCCAAAGCAGGTGCACCTGCCTCAATAAAACTGGGGCGTGTCCCCTTTCTTGCATCTGCATAAAGGGTGAACTGTGAAATAACCAGCACCTCACCGTCAATATCGTCGATGGACAAATTTGTTTTGCCCTCAGCATCGGGAAAAAGCCTCAGCTTTTTAACCTTGTCAGCCATTTTTTCCGCAATTTCTCTGGTATCGTTGTTGCCAACGCCAAGGAGCAAGTCGGATCGTAGCCATGTCGTTCTGTG
>JAZRNA010000022.1:0-2933 GCA_045647945.1 Clostridia bacterium | reverse complement strand
TCCCCATAAAAACAAACACCTTATCCTAATTTTATCATGGAAAAAGCTATTTTGAATATATAAAAAGTCTGTTCTCAAAGCGTTTTTTAGCAAAATCCAACATTTTAATTATACAATACACCTGACCCTTTGTCAATAATTAATATATTGTCAATATTTATTTTAAAATCATAATAATTCTTCTGCGTAACGCACAGCCTCCATTGCATCCTTTGCATATTTGTCTGCCCCTATTTTATCAGCATATTCCTTAGTCAATACGGCACCACCAACAATCGTCCTGCACCATGGTGCCGATTTCTTGATTTGCTTTATTGTTTCTTCCATGGCCGGAACAGTTGTGGTCATAAGTGCACTCAATCCCACAACAGGTGCATGCAATTCCACTACTTTTTCAACTATTTTTTCGGGCAACACATCCTTACCTAAATCCACGACCTTGAATCCATAATTTTCAAGCAACAGTTTCACAATGTTTTTGCCAATATCATGTATGTCTCCGCGAACCGTAGCTATGACAAAAACGCCTTTGGACTCAGTTTTCTCTTCACCAAGTGACATAAATTCCTTTACCTTTTCAAAGGCACTTTTGGCAGCCTCTGCACTCATGAGAAGCTGAGGTAGATACATTGTCTTATTTTCAAATCCGGCTCCAACAACATCGAGTGCCGGAATAATCTCATTTTGCACAATATCAAGAGGTTTTGTACTCTTCAAAAGTTCCCCTGTTATTTCCCCTGCTTTTTCCTTTAATCCCTTTATCACAGCCCTTTGAAGCTCCGACTTGAATTCCTCAACCGTTTTGTTTCCTGAACATTCCGTTACATCTGCAACAAAGGTAAACTTTTCTGCATTTTCCACATACTCCATGCAATTTTTATCCAGATTTTTCAGCGCTCTGTATGCGTAATAAGTCTTCATCATATCTGTTGAGTATGGGTTCATAATTGCTGCGGATAAGCCATTTTCAAGCGCCAGAGCAAAGAATATTCCATTCAAAGCATCGCGATTGGGCAAGCCAAAAGATATGTTGGATACGCCCAAAGACGTGTGACAGCCAAGCTCTGTTTTTATCCTTCTTAAAGCCCCAAGAGTTGCCTCTGCAGCAGACGCATCAGCACTTATTGTCATGGCAAGGGTATCAAAAACAATATCTTTCTTATCTATTCCGTATTCTTCTGCTTTCTTCAGTATTTTTTTTGCTATCTCCACCCTGCCATCTGCTGTCTGTGGTATTCCATCCTCATCTAATGTAAGAGCAACCACTACACCACCATATTTTTTAACAAGGGGAAAAATTTTTTCCATACTCTCCTTTTTTCCGTTTACGGAATTTATCATAGCCTTACCATTGTAACAACGCAAGGCACTCTCCATTGCAGATATATTAGCTGTGTCAATTTGCAAAGGCAAATCAATTACTGCCTGCAACTCACACACTGCGTTTTTAAGCACCGCTTTCTCATCAATATCAGGAATACCTACGTTTACATCAAGAATATGGACACCATTATCCTGCTGATTAACACCTTCACCAAGTATATAATCCATGTCATTTTCCAAAAGTGCCTGTTTGAATCTCTTCTTGCCAGTAGGATTAATCCTTTCACCAATCAATACAGGTGCTTTGTCAAATTTAACCGCATGGGTATACGAAGAAACCATGGTTATATCCTTATGCTTTATTTCACATGGTTTCGCCGTCTCTGTTTTTTTCACAAGCTGTCTTATATATTCCGGTGTAGTTCCGCAGCATCCCCCTGCAATATGCACGCCTTTCCCAATAAGGTCAGACAACTCATCTGAAAATTCCTCCGGCGTAACATCAAAAACCGTTTTGCCATCCACGGACTTGGGAAGCCCCGCATTTGGTTTCAAAACTACAGGAACCGAAGCATTCTCCAGTAATTCTTCAACAACACCTCTAAGCTGTTTAGGACCCAGTGAGCAGTTTGCACCAATAGCATCCGCACCCATACCCTCAAGCATGGCAATCATAGCGTCAGGAGTAGCGCCGGTCATAAGTTTCCCATCCTCACCATAGGCATTTGACACAATTACCGGAAGGCTACTATTTTCCTTTGCCGCAAGCAAAGCCGCCTTTGTTTCATAGCTGTCATTCATTGTCTCGATAATTATAAGGTCAACCCCATATTGCACACCAAGCCTGATGGTTTTGGCAAAAATTTCAACCGCTGTTTCAAAATCAAGGTCTCCCAGTGGTTTTAGGAGTTTTCCTGTGGGGCCTATATCAAGTGCTATATATTTTTCAGCAGAAGAACTGCTATTTTTCTTGGCTGCTTTAGCATTCTCAATGGCTGCTTTCACTATTGTTTCCAATTCGTAGTCAGAAAACTTTAAAGCATTGGCACCAAAAGTATTTGTGCATACAACATTGCTTCCTGCATCAAAGTAATCCTGATGAATTTTGGTTATAATTTCAGGATGTGATATATTCCAACGTTCAGGAAGGTCCCCCGGTTTAAGGCCCCTTTCCTGAAGCAAGGTCCCCATTCCACCATCAAGATATACTATACTTTCTCTTAAGTAATCCAAAAATTTCATTCCACACCTCTGAACATACAATCTATCTTTTCACAATTACCGCATTTGCAACTTATTTGTTCCTCACCATCTTCAGCAACGCCCACAAAAGCTGTAACCGATTTTGACGGTGACATAATCATGCTGTCGTTGAGTGTAAGCCCAATATGTTTTGGACAGTCAAGAACTGCAAAAATATCCCGTTGTGTTTCAATAGACAAATCACCATAACCAGGGCTGAATCGCCCTCTCAGATTAACACCTGTTTCACTTTTAATATCATTGCAAAACATATCGCACAATGCCTCGATGCGTTCGGTTCCAATAGCCTGCATCATCAACGCTTTTGAGGGTTCAATTCGTCCATATTTTGCAATAAGTCTGTCAAT
>JAZRNA010000021.1:0-14699 GCA_045647945.1 Clostridia bacterium | reverse complement strand
AACAATCTTTTTTTCACTCCATCCGCACATCTCAAAATGATGATGGATGGGACTCATTTTAAATATTCGTTTTCCGGTTTTTTTGAACCATGCAACCTGAATTATAACAGATAAGGATTCCATAACATAAACAAAACCCACAATCAAAAGCAGCAGGGGATTTTTCATATATATTGCCATAGCCGCAACAGCACCGCCCAAAAACAATGACCCGGTATCACCCATAAACACCTTTGCCGGAAACTTGTTGTAAATCAAAAATCCCAGCAAACCGCCAATGAGTGTAGAACTGAACAAAGCCACAACGGTATTCCCTGCAACGCTTGATGCTATACAGTAAAAAATGCTCACAACCAATGTTATACATGCGGCAAGTCCGTCAAGTCCGTCTGTAAGGTTTACGCTGTTTACCGCAGCAAGCATGACAACTATGATAAATGGTATATATACAAAATAGTTGAGATTTATAAGAATACCTGTAAAGGGAATAACAACTTTTGTATCTATAATTCCACTGCTCACCAGCCAAACCGAAAAACCCAATGCCACCAAAAACTGCAGCGAAAACTTTTGTCCTGCCTTGAGTCCCAGATTGCGTTTGAGGATAACCTTTATGTAATCATCAACAAAACCTATGGCACCAAAGCCCAAGGCCGCCAAGGTCACAATAACAACACCCTTGATAGCTTGCCTCTCCAGGTTCAGTCCAAAGACAAAAACACCAATCAACAGTGCAACAACTTGGGCTATTATAAATATAAATCCCCCCATTGTAGGAGTTCCTGATTTGGTTTGATGCCATTTAGGGCCCTCCTCCCTTATCTCCTGACCAAACTTGAGTCTGTGAAGAAGGGGTATCAAAAATATACCGTTTATTGCTGCAACAACAAATGCTGCAAATATAACTATCAGTGGTTTAATCATTTTATCCTCCGCTATCAACAATTTTGATTATTTGTTGTGGTTTTCTTTTACAAAGTCTGCAATTTCTTCAAGTCTCATACCTCTTGAGCCTTTGAATAAAATCACATCATTAGGCTTTAAAATCTCCATTATATGTGCCTTTGCTGAATTATTATCATAAAAAACATATATCTCTGAGGAATTAAATCCTTTTTCAATGGCACCCTTTGCCACAAATTCGGCATGAGGTCCCACCGCAACAAGACACCCCAAGTCATAATCACAGGCAAGCTCGCCAACAGCTATATGTGACTGCTGTGCATATTCACCCAGCTCCAGCATATCTCCCAAAACCGCCACTTTTCTGTAGGGCAGTTCGCTGTTTCGGGGCATTGTTACCGACAAAACCTCAAGACCCGACTTCATGGAAGTGGGACTTGCATTATAGCAATCCTTGATTATAACGCAATCCTCTAAAACTTCGATATTCTGACGCATACCCTGTGGATGAAAATCACCTATGCCCTCCACAATATCCTCCATGGACATATCATACTTTATTCCAGTCAAAGCTGCCGCCAATGCATTGTATATGTGATGTACTCCGGGAGCATTTATCAGAACTTCATAAACCTCCCCCTCAACCTTCATATCAAATCTTGTGCAGTCAGAGAACTTTCTTACATTGGTTGCAACAAGGTCACAGTTCTGGTTCTCAATTCCGTAGGTAAGGGTTTCATAAGCTAAAGTTCCAGTTACTCCGTTAAGCAGTTCGTCATCGCCGTTGAGGATTACTGTGCCATATCCCGATGGGAGTCCTTCCAGTACCTCAAGCTTTGCTTTAAGAATGTTTTCCTGAGACCCAAGATTTTCAATATGGGAGAATCCAATATTGGTTATTATGGCAGTTTCAGGGGCCGCAATCTGTGTCAGCCTTGATATCTCACCAAAGGCACTCATACCCATCTCAAAAACAGCTATTTCATCATCCTGGCTAAGACGGAATGTGGTCAATGGGAGCCCTATTTCGTTGTTGAAGTTTCCCTCTGTTTTAAGAACTTTGTACCCTCGTTCCAAAACACATGCAACCATATCCTTTGTGCTGGTTTTGCCCACGCTGCCGGTAATGGCAACCGATGGAATTGCAAACCTGCCTCTGTAATATGTTGCTATGTCACGAAGTGCTTTATAGGTATTTTCCACCACTATGGTGGCATAATTGCCTGTATTTTCGAACTCTTCATCAACTACGCAACAAACTGCACCGCTGTCAAGCGCCTGGCTCACGAAGTTATGTCCATCAAATTTTTCTCCCCTAAGAGCCACAAATACCGAACCATCAACAATCTTGCGGCTGTCTGTAACTACATCTGTTGCAAGTATTGCCTCATCACAGTTTTCTGTTTTTCCGCAACAACATTCGGCAATTTGCTTTACTGTCAAAATCTTCTCCAAGTCATATCACTCCTATATTCCAGAAGAATCAATCAATTTAAGAACTATTTCTCTTTCGTCAAAAACGATAGTCCTGTCCTTCAAAATCTGGTAAGGTTCATGACCTTTACCCGCAAGCAAAATTATATCATCCTTCTCGGCATTGTCAAGAGCAAATTCAATAGCCTCAAATCTATTTTCGATGGCAGTATATTTGCATCCAGTATCCTTTATTCCCGCCAAGATATCATCTATTATAGCTTTTGGCTCTTCACTTCTGGGATTATCACTGGTTACAATGCAAAAATCTGAAAGCTCGCCGGCAATTTTTCCCATCTGGGGTCTCTTGGTTTTGTCCCTGTCTCCGCCGCAGCCAAAAAGGGTCACAATTCTCCCTTTGGCAAAGCCGCGAATGGCATTTAAAATATTAAGTAGTCCATCCGGTGTGTGTGCATAGTCTATTATAACAGTGTAATCTGTCCCTGTTTCTACAACCTCAATTCTGCCCTTTACACCCTTTGCACTTTTGAGTCCATTTGCGATTTCCTCAAGAGAAAGTCCTGCTGCAAGGCATATTCCCGCTGCAGTCATAGCATTGTAAACCGAAAATCCACCGGGAATAGGCAGACTTATTCTCTGACTCTTATCCCCATATGCAAGGTCGAACTCCACGCCCGTTGCCTTATAATCGATATTCTTTGCTGTAATATCGCACGGATTGTTGATGCCATAAGTCATAATGTTGCAACTGCTCTCTTCCTTAAGCTTAGTCCATGACGGGTCATCCACATTAAGCAGTCCGGTGCGACATTTTTTAAACAGTTCTGCCTTAGCAAGAATATAATTTTCCATTGTTTCATGAAAATCCAGATGGTCCTGGGTAATATTGGTGAAGGCACCTATATCAAATTCACATGATGCCACACGGTCAAGTGCAAGGGAATGTGACGAAACCTCCATAACCACAGCATCAACCTTCTCCTCGGCCATTCGGTCAAATAATCTCATAAGCTCTAAAGAATCAGGTGTGGTGTGGTGAGATGGTATAACTGTATCGCCTATCATATTCTGATTTGTGCCTATAAGACCCACTTTCTGTCCACAACTTTCCAGAACAGACTTCACAAGATAAGTTGTTGTAGTTTTTCCATTTGTTCCCGTAACCCCGATAAGTCTAAACTTTCTGTACGGATGCCCATAAAATTCGGCTGCAGCACAGGACAAAGCAAGTCTTGTATTTTCTACTATAACAGTTGTTGCCGCCGTATCCTCTATCTTTTTTTCGGCAATTACAGCGACAGCACCACGTTCCAATGCATCATTTGCAAAAGCATGACCATCCGTCTTGAAACCCGTTATACAAACAAACACGTCACCAGGTTTTACCTCGGTGGAATTAAAGGCAATTCCAGAAATTTTAACATCTATATTCCCTTGTGATTCAACAATATCAACATTCGTCAACAATTCAGACAAAGTCATATTTTCTTCCTCCGTTCTGAGTTTTTCAAAAAATCAGTCTCTTATCTCAACATATCTGAAATCCAGAGTAACAATGGTCCCCGGTTCAACCACAGTCCCTGCAGCAGGTGACTGTTCCGAACATATTGCAATTCCCTGAACATTAGAAAGTCCTTTTATTCTCACATTAAGTCCTGCATTTGTTATTCCCTTGTTTGCCTCAGATGCAGAGCACCCCACCACATCCGGGATTGTAACACTCTTCTTGCTTTCTTCACCCTCGGTGTATGCCACCACCTTGGATTCCCTTGCAAGTTTCGAATACGGCTTTGGCACCTGATCAAGTACTGTATCCCCGGTTCCACGGAAGCTGATGTTGACACCTACCTCTTTAAGAATTGCCTCTGCTTCCTTTCTTGTTTTGCCGGTTATATCCGGTACAGTTATATCAATTCTGTCAAGTTCTTCCTGAGTATACTCAGGTTCAACACCCAGATATTGCAAACTTTCTTCAAGTATATTTTTAACAACGGGAGCCGCAATCAGACCACCGTAGTATGTGGCACCCACCGGAGGCTGGTCAAGAATAACCAAACACACAATCTCCGGGTCATCAGCAGGGGCAAAGCCCACAAAAGATGCAACATACTTGCCATTGCCTCTGGGCTGTTTTTCCGATGTTCCCGTTTTGCCCGCAATGCGATAGCCGGCAAGATATGCATTCTTACCGCCACCCTCAGAAACAACCGATTCCAATATCTGACGCATGGTCTGACTGGTTTCCTCTGAGATAACCTGACGCACAACTGTTGGCTCATATTCTTCCACAACATTCTGATTTTCATCCACCAACTGTTTTACAAGGTGGGGTTTCATCAGCTTTCCGCCATTTGCTACTGCAGAAACCATTGTCACCATCTGCAGAGGTGTCACATTGAAACTCTGCCCAAATGAAGATGTGGCAAGGTCAATTTCTTTAAAATATTCTGCCACATGGAATATACCGCTTGTTTCACCGGGAAGCTCAATCCCGGTTACATCACGGAATCCAAATCCTTTCACATATTCCATAAACTTTTCTCTTCCGACTTTTGCACCAACTTCGATAAACACAGGGTTGCAGGAATTCTGAACACCCTGAACAAAAGTCTGTGCTCCATGACCGTTTCTGTTGGCACAACTTATTCTGCGGTCTGCAACCTTGATCGAACCGCCGCAGAAGAAATGGTCATTCAAACTCACCACATTCTCTTCAAGCGCCATTGATGCAACTGCAATTTTGAAAGTTGAACCCGGTTCATATGAGTCAACCACAGCTTTATTTCTTCTTAAAAATTGAGTAACTTCTGTGAGCTTGGCATTATACTCACTATCTTCCAGAGTTTCCAGCTCCTTTTTAATCTCTGGATATTTCTCCTCAACCGCCTCAGTTATTTCAAAAGGTTGATTCAAATCATAGTCCGGCTTTGTTGCCATAGCCAGAATTTCACCGGTTTTAACGTTCATAACAATCGCAGCAGCACCCTCTTCAAGCTGATTCTCAATGCGTGCATTCTCAAGGTGTTTCTCTGTGAAATGCTGAATTGTCTCATCTATAGTGAGGACCACACTTTTGCCGTTTTGTGCTTCATAATAGCTTTCATAGTTATCAGGAAGTTCCAGTCCCGCGGTTTTATTTGCAGAAACAATTCTCCCCGGAACACCTTCAAGGTGCTCGTTATATACCATCTCTATGCCCTCTAGGCCTTTGTTGTCGCTCCCTACAAATCCGATTACCTGGGACGCAAAGTTGCCATAGGGATAATAACGCTTGGTATCCTCTGAAAACTTTATTCCATCAAGGTTATACTTGTTTACATACTCACGCAATGCATCCGCCTGGTCCTTTTCAACTTTTCTTTTTATATACTCAAAGTTGGAATTCTTGTTTATTTTTGCAAGAACAGTCTCCGACTCAAGTCCAAGTATTTCAGCCATGTTTCTGGCTATTTCCTCAGGACTTTGCTTTGAATTCTGGCGTACATTTTTGGGTGTAATACTTATTGTCTCCACGCTAAGATTATTAGCTATAATCTTCATATTACGGTCGTAAATAAGACCCCTTTTGGGAGTTATAGTATTATCACTGGTTTGCTGTTCCCTTGCAGCAGAGGAAAGTTCTTCACCCCTGACAATCTGCAGCCACGCAACTCTTACCATTAAAGCGCAGAAAAGGAAGACTGTTATCGCAAGCAGCCCTCCTATTTTCTTTCTTTGCACAAACGTACTTTGTTCGTTTTGCACCGCAATTACCTCCAAACAGTTAACCCGTTTCAGAATTTGCCCATATGTAATTATATTTGCCCAGACAATTTAAATATACCAAAAGAAGTGCACTTTTATTTGAATATGTTCATTGCACCTGTAATTGTGCCGGCAACACCGCTCATTGCCACCCGTTCTTTTGTTCTTACATTGTCCGCATAAGTCTCTGCATAGTCGCCCTGCTGCATATCGATATAAAACATCTGATATCTTTCAGGTCTTACCATGCCAAACTTATCGTTTGCAATGACTTGAAGCTGTTCAAGGTCAACCGCCTTGTCTATCTTAACCTGCAAATCCTGATTGGTCGCAATTATATCATTATACTCTTTTTCCAGCTTTGAAACTTGGCTATAAGCCTCATTTATCCTTACATATCCGTTTACAATAACGAAAGCTACCGCAAAACAAAGGGCTATCCTCAAAAAGTTTACCATGTTTTTAGCTGCACGGTTTCTTGCGGCATCCTTTACTCCTGTTTTATTCTGTTTAACGTGAAGTCCCTCATTTTTTGTTCCTTTGACTGTGTCAAAACTGCTATCTAATTTATACGCATTGCTGGTATTGTAACCGTACAAATTCGACATTAAAACTCCACTCCGTTTCTTTTTATATTTTTTTCACAGCCCTGAGCTTTGCACTGTGTGCCCTCATATTATTCTCAAGCTCTGCATCACCTGATACTATAGGCTTTTTGTTTACTAATTTCACTTTTGGTTTCTTTCCACATACACAGATGGGAAAATCTTTGGGGCACTCGCACCCCGAGGCAAGTCTTGCAAAAGTCTGTTTTACAATTCTGTCCTCAAGGGAATGAAATGTTATAATCGATAAAACCCCGCCGGGATTCAATACATCCACAAAATCTTCAACCGCTTTTTCCAATATTCCAAGTTCATTGTTTACCTCAATGCGTATCGCCTGGAAAGTACGCTTTGCGGGATGTTTGTCCGCAAATCTCATTTTAGGAGGATATGCCTCCTTTATGATTTCACAAAGCTGAAGCGTGGTTTCAATCGCACCATTTTCCCTAGTCTTTACAATTCCTTTTGCTATCTGTCTTGCAAATCTTTCTTCGCCATATTCAAATATAATCCTTGCAAGCTCGCTTTCGCTGTACTCATTTACAACATCAAAGGCACTCAAGGCGTCTTGTTGATTCATTCTCATGTCCAGCCTTGCATCCATATTATAACTGAATCCACGTTCTGCAACATCAAGCTGTGGTGACGAAACGCCTAAATCCAAAATTGCACCATCAATTCCTGATATACCAAGCTGCAAGAGTATCTTCTTTATCTCGCAAAAGTTGCTGTGGACAATTTTTACAATATTGCCGTATTTACCAAGTCTTTCTGATGCCGCTTTGATTGCAACCATGTCGCGATCAATCCCGATAAAAGTGGCGCCGTCTTCAAGCTTTGAACAAACCAATCCAGCATGTCCTCCACCTCCCAGAGTTCCATCTACGTAAATCCCCTTAGGCTTTACCTCAAGAAGATTCACGCTTTCTTCCAGTAACACGGATATGTGTTTAAAATCTTCACTCATATTCCAAGTCTTTCCATCGCCTTTGCAATCTCTTCAGACTCAAAGGACGAATCAGTCATGTATTCATTCCATTTCTCTTTGTCCCAAATTTCTGCACGGTTGGATACACCTAAAATAACCAATTCCTTTTTCAACCCTGCATATTCCCTAAAGTTTGGTGGAATAACCACCCTACCCTGAGAATCTATTTCACATTCAGAGGCACCAGAGAAGAAAAATCTGCGTACCTTTTGTGCATCAGAACCGCGAAGTGCCAGAAGTTCTTGCTGAAAGCCCTCCCATTCACTTACAGAATATGCATACAGGCAGTTGTCAAGCCCTTTGGACAGCACAAAAGTTCCACCCAAATCATCTCTGAATTTTGATGGAATGCTAACTCGTCCTTTGGTATCCAGATTGTGATAATACTCACCTATAAGCATCTGATACGTTCTCCTTAGCTAAAATCTACTTTTTTCTCTCCACTTTATGGAATTTCGTTCCACTTCGTACCACTTTCCTCTATAATACTATACTTTTTCCCATTTTGCAATAGTTTTTCAAAAAAAATTTAAAAAATTTGTAATTTTTTTGTAACATTAGCCCAAATCATTGCCAAAACGCAAAAAAAGACCATCGAAACATAGTTTCGATGGTCTTCAAATAACCTTTTATTCAGAAACCCTGACGATTTTCACATTAGCTTCATCAAGTTTTTCTTTCAATTCTTTTTCAGGAATGGTATTGGTTATAATATAGTCAATTTTTTCTACAGGAAAAAGCTTTACAAAACCTACACCGCCGATTTTACTCTTATCACAAAGATAATATTTTTCTTTGGAATTTTCCAACATCTTTTGTTTGATACCACATTCCGATTCGTTGCTTTCAAGAACTCCCGCAGCAGTCAATCCCTTGCTTGAGAAAAACATCTTTGTCGCAAAATAATCTTCCTCAATGGTTTTCTCCGCTATACGTCCTACAACCGACTGATTTTTGCTGAGCACTCCACCAATCAGAATCACCTTGATAGATTCACAGCCTGAAAGTTCGCTGACTACTCTCAAAGAGTTGGTAATAACAGTTATGTTGCGATAATTTTTGAGTTCTTTTGCCATAAAGAACGTAGTGGTTGAAGCATCAAGGAATATTGTATCTCCTGCCACAACATATCTGGCAGCTTCTTTTGCCAGCTTCATCTTGGACTCTACATTTATAGTCTTTCTTTTTTCAAGAGATATTTCATAAGTGCCCCCCTCTATAGGGACTGCACCACCATGAGTTCTCCTCAAAGATTCTTGTTTTTCAAGTTTTTCAAGGTCACGTCTGATGGTTTCTTCGGTAACCCCCAGTTCGATGCTTAAGCGGCTTACCGATACCACTCCATCAGTATTTAAAAACTCCAATATCTTCTTTTGGCGTTCAAGTGCAAGCATTTTGCTACCTCACTATTCATTCAGATTTTTATTTTGTCTGAACCACTATCTGCATTTTTTCTGGATTATTTTAACCACAGAACCATTTTTAAGACCTGCCGAATTGGCATCATCGGTATCAATATGCATCTCTACGTTGAAATCATCACGTACTCTGACTTGCACATCATAAAATCTGGTAGGTTTGATTCCCTCAACTTCAACATCCACATAATCATTGTCTTTTATTCCATTTGCCTCTGCGTATTCAGGGGTCAGGTGTATGTGTCTGTTGGCAATTATAACACCTTCTTTAAGATATACGCTGCCTTTAGGACCTACAAGCACAAGCTTTTCAGAACCCTCAACGTTACCCGATGGACGTACAGGAGGACTTACCTTAAGAACAAATGTATCCGTTCTTGAAATCTCCACCTGTGTATTCTTTCTTACAGGGCCAAGAACTCTTACGTTCTCGATGGACTTCAGCGACGGACCAACCAAAGTAACAACCTCATCAGACGCAAACTCGCGTCCCATAAGGTATTTCTTGACCGTCAGCTTGTAACCCTTGCCAAAAAGAGTCTCCAAATCTTCCTGGGACAGATGTACGTGTCTTTGAGAAACGCCTACCTTTATCTGTCCGTCATTATTAATATTTTCAATAACAGATTTCACAGCTTTCGCTATTGTGTCTACATCATACATAAGCATTCACCTTGGGCAAGGAAACCTACGTTTCATGCACCCCGATTTTATATTTCCGTCTTTCCGGATTGTCTGTTTAGTCCTCCATGTCAAAGAACTTTGTAAGTTCTGCATGAGGTCTTGCAATAACTGCAGAACCAAAAATGTTGCCTATTGCATCTGCGCTCTGAACACCTGCTTCAACAGCCGCCTTGACCGCTGAAACCTCACCTGCAACAATGAAAGTAACAAGTCGTCCGCCCAGTCTCTTCTCCGTATGTATAATTCTTACATCAGCAGCCTTTGTCATTGCATCAAGTCCCTCGATTGCAGCAACCAAGCCTTCAACCTCAATCATTCCGATTGCCTCAGCTGATGTTTTCGGTGCTTCATTCTCATCCTCATTGATGAAACTTTTGGGAAGCTTTTTGTTATACTTATCCTTGTTCATATCCAAGAGATAAGCCATCTTTTCTGTACCTTCACCGGGGTTTGGAATGGTATGAGAAATTATGTATTTTCCCACTGATTCCGCATATTCCTTGCCTGCCTCAATTGCAGCCTTAACTGCAGCTACATTTCCTGACACCTTAACCTGCATAACAAGAGGTGCCGGAACATCCAGACTGCCCGGACGAGTACGATCAAACGCAATTATTTTTACATCAGCAGCTTTTGCACAAAGGTCAGCAGCTACCACTGCTGTTGTAAAGCTGTAAACTTCTAACATTCCTAATGCTTTCATAGGTTTTATCCCTTTCTTTTTATGACTGATACTAGCCTTTTATTTGATTAAACGATATGGAAACCGTCAACCATTACACAACGTCTCTGACGTGTGAACGATTTAGCAGAAGTTATACCCTCGCCTGTAGGACCTGCAATAGTAAAGGTTGTATGACCTTCACCGCCTGCACCAATACCTGCATATGATGGTGCATTCTTTACAAAGATAGTTGTTTCAACCGCTCTTGCAAAGGCTGTCAGTCTGTCAACATTCTTTGAATGGATATGAGCTGAATGTCTGTTGCCATGTTCTGCCTTGCATGCTTCGATTATTGCCTCTTCGATATCCTTAACTCTTACTATAGGAAGAATAGGCATCATCATTTCAACCTGAACAAATGGGTGTTTTGCATCTGTTTCACAGATTATAAGTCTTGGGTCTGCATCAATGCCAAGCTCTTTAAGGAACAATTTTGCATCCTTGCCAACCCATTTTTTATTTATACCAAACTTGCCGTCTTTTTCAACCAAAGCAACTTTTACAAGTTTGTCAATTTCTGCACCCTTGAGGAGATATGCTCCGCTTTTCTGCATGCTTGAAATAAGTTTGTCAGCAACAGAGTCAAAAACAAAACATTCTTTTTCTGCAATACAGGGGAGGTTGTTGTCAAAGCTTGCACCCTTGATAATATCTGATGCTGCTTTCTCTATATCCGCTGTATCATCAACGATAACAGGAGGGTTGCCTGCACCTGCACCGATTGCTTTCTTTCCTGATGAAAGAAGCATCTTAACAACACCGGGACCGCCTGTAGCAACCAACATTCTTACGATAGGTGATTTAACCATTTCGTTTGAAGAATCCATTGTTGGGTTCTCAACTGAAACAACCAGATTTTCAGGACCGCCTGCTTCAAGAATACCACGATTTACAAGGTCAACTGCATAGTTTGCAATTTTCTTTGCATTTGGGTGGGGATTGAATACAACCGCATTACCTCCGGCAATCATGCCGATAGAATTACAGATTACTGTTTCACTGGGGTTTGTTGAAGGAGTTATACTTCCTATAACACCGTAAGGTGCCATTTCGATAAGTGTAAGACCTGCATCGCCTGTTTTCACAACAGGACTGAGGTCCTCTGTTCCTGGGGTTTTGTTTGCAACAAGCTGATGCTTGATTATTTTGTCAGCAACTCTGCCCATTCCTGTTTCTTCAACGCCTAGCTTTGCCATCTCTTCTGCTTCTTCCAGAGTAAGACGACGGATTGCCGCAATCATTCTTTCCCTCTGTTCAACAGTATAGCTCTTATACTGGATATACGCTTTAGAAACAGCTTCCAAAGCCTCTGTCATTGTAGGAAATACGCCCTTGAGCTTTTTATCAGGAACAACCTTTCCATCAATATTTTTTATAACACTTTCAACTATACGGCTGATATCTTTTTCATCAAACATTCTCTTTCACCTCAAACTATATAATTGTATTCCACATTTTTTCATCAGGACTTGCAATAACCGAGCTGTCAAGGAACATTGTTCCGTCGCTGACTTCACGTTTTGCTTTTTCTATTGCACTCTCAACTGCCGCAACCTCACCTGTAAGGAGCATGTACGACTTGCCGCACATTCCTCTTGCCACACGGAGTTCAATCAGGTCAACAATCGCTGTCTTTGCCGCAATATCGGCAGCCATTATAATAGACGCTGCTGAATATGTTTCAAGGATACCCAATGCACGTTTATCCTTGACGTCTGTTGCTCCGTAAAGTGCAGGGAAAATTGTGTCGTGGGGATTGCCCAA
Source organism: Clostridia bacterium (assembly GCA_045647945.1). Classification (GTDB taxonomy): domain Bacteria; phylum Bacillota; class Clostridia; order Monoglobales; family Monoglobaceae; genus SIG440. Next base: position 2,435 of record JAZRNA010000021.1, on the reverse strand, counting down.
AACAAAACTGTCAATCAATTTTTCTGGGAACATAGCCTTCACTGCATCTATTGATGCCTTAACTGCACTAAGGTCACCCTCTATCAGTATAATGTACTTGCCCGGACAAACAACTTCTGCCTCAATAACGTTGACTTCGGCAGTCTTTATCATAATGTCGGCGGCTCTCATACCGGTGGAAACCGTTGTGAATTCAGCCATTGCCAATGCTTTTGCCATTTATGTTTCCTCCCTTTCTACCGCTTGACCTCAAGCAGAATGTATTTGTCATTTACCTCTTTGATTTTTCCATCATACGGACTGTGTATTTCAGCACCCAGACCTTCACAGCTTGCCAGCTTTGCAAACTTTTTGACCTCATCGCCTACATTAACCACAGGCTTTGCCGGCTGACCAATATGCTGTCTGAGCATTATTTTCATTTTTTTACATTTAACGCCAAAGTCCTCTGACAATTCTTCTATAGGTGCTTCAACATCGTATTTTGAAACACCAAGACGTGAAATCAATCTTTCCATGGGTACATGTCTGTATTCCCTATGTTCATCCACACCTGAAAACTTTGGATTTTCTAAAGGTTTAATGCCTTTGGCACGAATCTCATTCCTGAATGTGCCAATAAGCATAGAGGGTGAAAGTCCCTGATGGCACGCATACATACTGCATATTCCACATTGTGAACAGTACATAGAGTTCATCATTGCCGGAATATCTCTCGTCATTCCTTTTGACGCCGCCCTCATAAACGCATGGGGTTCAATTGGATATCCAAGCAAGTTCCTTGAACACATATCAGTACACATTCTGCACTGACAACACGCACTCATCGCTCTATATATATTAACCTTTGTGTTTGTTTTCTTTTTCATTATTACAGGATGATTTTTCGGCAAAACCAAAATAGCATTTGTTGTCTTGGTAACCACATCGTTCTTCTTTGCCGGATTTCCTGTCATTGCTCCGCCGCTTAAGTATTCACAGTCTTTGACTGTTTCGCCCCCTGCAAGCTCCACAACCTTGCTCAGCGGCACGCCAAGGGGAACTCTGTATGTGCTGGGATTTTTCACTTCGCCTGCTATTGTCACATATTTATAACAAACAGGTGTATTCTCTTTCAAGGCAAAATATGTATTCAGCATAGTTTCCACATTAAAGACTATAATACCCTCTGAAATGGGAAGCTGTCCCGGTTTTACAATCTTGCCGGTACTTTCATAAATCAAAACAATTTCGTCACCCGCCGGATAAACTTCAGGCAGGAGCGAAACTCTCATATTTTTGAAGGAATCAATATGTGAATTCACTTCTTCGATTGCACCCTTATACGATGCTTTTACGGCAATAATCACTTCTTTCGCTTTTACTGCCTCTCTTACCGCATCAAGGGCTGTCATAATTTCTTCGGCATATACCGAAAGTAATTGTCTGTGGAGTCTGAACAAAGGCTCACACTCTGCACAGTTAAGAATAATGGTATCTGCTTTTTCGGAAAGTTTTGCATAAGAGGGAAATCCAGCGCCGCCGGCACCTACTATTCCGCATTCTTTCATAAGTTTGCTAAGTTCTGTCATCTGCATAAATAGCCATCCCCTTCCCGAAAATATACTCTAATCAGTCTGTTATTTTATATAATGTTCTCCGTCATCAACAATGCCCACAATCGCTGCATCAATAGGAGCAGACTCCTTGCCACAACCGATACGTGCTGCACTACCAAGGGCAACCAGAACATATTCGCCTATACCTGCACCAATATTGTCAACTGCAATGATTTTTGTATTGCTTTCTGATATCTTTTCTATAGGCTCAACAATCATAAACTTGTTTCCAACAAGATTCTCATTTTTGCGTGTTGAAACAACGCTTCCGATTACTTTTCCGATAATCATAGAACTTTTCTTCCTTTCCAAGGTCAGCCGACCACGGGAGGGGCGAAGCCCCGTCCCGTCATCCGCCATATGCCCATCCCAACCAGGGATATATTATTTAATAGCGGGCAAAATTTTCTCAACATCGTTGTGAGGTCTTGGAATAACGTGTGTAGCAATGATTTCGCCAAGTTTCTGTGCACACTGTCCACCTGCTTCTACAGCAGCCTTAACAGCACCTACATCACCACGAACCATAACGCTTACCAAACCTGAACCGATTTTTTCTGTGCCAACCAAGGTTACGTTTGCAGCCTTGAGCATAGCATCAGCTGCTTCAATAGCAGCAACCAAGCCTCTAGTTTCCACCATTCCCAATGCTTCCTGTGCCATTCTCTTTTCCTCCTTTATAACTTTCTTTTCAACTGCCTTAGTCTCTTTGACCGGGGCATCATTCTTTTTCAACTCTTCGGGATTACCGATAACAGTTTTCTTTGTTGTGTTTGCCATAATAAATCACTCTTTCTTAGAACTTAGGCAAAATCTTTTCAACATCTCCATGAGGTC
>JAZRNA010000020.1:0-5820 GCA_045647945.1 Clostridia bacterium | reverse complement strand
CCCATTTTTTCAAAAGTTTCTTTGTTGTCACGGATAATTTGCAATTCCTTGCTGTCAACATCCAGAACAACGGGAACGAGCAGTCTTTGACCTGCCACGCCTCTGTCCTCATAATCCTTTTTCAGCATCTCGAACCGTTTTCTCTCGTGGGCGGCATGCTGGTCTATCAAAAACATTTCGTCTTCACAGCTTGCTATAACATAGGTATCAAAAACCTGACCTGCTATCCTGAATTCTTTTTTCACATTGCCGATAAGCTGTTCCTCTGCTGTGTCTTTCTTGTCCACGTCGGGTTTTTCGATTTCTGCTTTATCAACTGTGGTATATTCAAAAATCTTTTCAACGCTACTTTCCGATTTTGTCTGTCCTCTGTCAAATACAAAATCGCTGGTGGACTCTTTGAATACCATTCCGCCGCCTTGAGGCATTGTGTTTTTTAGAAATTCTGCAACCAGTCCCCTGTCAACAGTTTCACTGTGCGAGGTTTCCTGATTTTTTACTGCCGGCTGAAATTGTATGTTGGGTTGAACCTTTTCTGCACCCAGTTCTTCCTTTTGAGGAATTTCCGGCCTTTGATAAATAGCATTTTTTACACCATGATATACAATATCATAGATTTCTTTTTCGTTGGCAAACTTGATTTCAGTCTTTGCCGGATGCACGTTAACATCCACAAGCTGAGGTGCAAGCTGTATATCAAGGACAAAAAACGGAAATTTCCCGGTCATGACAACATTTCTGTATGCTTCCTCAACCACCTTTGACACCACATGGTTTTTTATATATCTTCCATTGACAAACAAGGTCTGGCGGGCACGGTTTCCTCTGGCAAGTTCTGCCTTGCCCACAACACCCTTTATAGTAACACCGTGCTCTGTATGATTAACTTCAAGAACTCCCTTTGCGTGGTCAATTCCATATATATTCAGTATTGCATTTTTAAGCTGTCCGTCACCGGAGGTTGAAAAAATCTCCTTACCGTCACAGATATATCTGAATGCAATCTCAGGTTTTGAAAGGGCAATCCTGCTCAGCACATCCTCCACATATCCTGCCTCTGTGGAGTCCTTTTTAAGGAACTTCATTCTTGCAGGAACAGATGCAAACAGATTCTCAACCACCATAACAGTCCCCGTATTGCAAGCAATAGTCTCTTTTTGAGAAACAACCCCGTGATTAACCACCACATGCGCACCCTCTAGGGCATCTCTCTCCTTGGTTATAACCTCTACATCCGAAACCGCACAAATACTGGCAAGAGCCTCTCCACGAAAGCCCATTGTTTCAATGCTGAACAAATCATCAATTTCCCTCAGTTTGCTGGTGGCATGGCGAACAAAGGCGTACTCCACCTCATCATAGGGGATGCCCTTTCCGTTATCCTCCACAGAGATATAAGCAATGCCGCCTTTTTTGATTTCAACACAAATTCGGTCTGCCCCTGCGTCAATGGAGTTTTCAACCAATTCCTTGACAACCGCCGCAGGCCTCTCGGCAACCTCGCCTGCCGCAATTTTGTCAGCAACAGCCTGAGGCAATACTTTGATTTTCGCCATATCCTTTTCCTCTCAACCCATATTTTAAATATTCTCCGCCTTAGCCTTAATCTCATAGAGCTTGGTAAGTGCCTCCATAGGTGACATATTGTCAAGGGCAAGGCTCTTTATTTCAGCAACAATCTCGTTCTCTTCAAATCCGGCAAGGCTAAGCTGGTCATCAAACATATCCGGTGTCGCTTTTGCTCTCGCTCCGGAAACATTAAACCCTGTGCCACCGTCACGGATTTCCAGTTCTTTAAGTATCTCCTTGGCACGCTTGGTAACATCTTTTTTGACCCCTGCCAGTGCCGCAACCTCAACGCCATAGCTTCCGTCAGCACCGCCACGGATAATCTTCCTGAGGAACGTTATGTCATCGCCATGTTTCTTTACTGCAATGCAGTAGTTCTTCACATTTTCAATCCTCTCCTCAAGCTCGGTGAGTTCATGATAATGTGTTGCAAACAAAGTCTTTGCACCGCATTTTTTCTTGTTTGCAATATACTCAACCACCGCCCAGGCAATGCTGAGCCCGTCATATGTGCTTGTACCCCTGCCTATCTCATCAAGAATAACCAAACTCTTGTCTGTTGCATTGTCAAGAATATATGCAACCTCGTTCATTTCAACCATAAAGGTACTCTGTCCCGCAGACAAATCATCCGATGCACCCACACGGGTGAAGATTCTGTCTACAACCCCGATTTCTGCCGATGCAGCAGGAACAAACGACCCAATCTGTGCCATAAGCACAATCAACGCCGTCTGCCTCATATATGTGGACTTTCCGGCCATGTTGGGGCCTGTAATAATGGCAATCTGACTGTTTCCGCCATCAAGAACAGTGTCATTTGGTATAAAGGACGAAACCGTCCCTATTTTCTCAACAACCGGATGCCTGCCCTCTTTAATCACAATTCTGTCCGACATGTTCATGCTGGGCATAACATATCTGTTTTTCTCCGCAACATACGCAAGTGAGCACAAAACGTCAATAGTCGCAACCGCATCAGCAGTGGTCTGAATTCTTGCCACCTGGTCTGCCACCAAATCACGGATTTTGCAGAACATCTCATATTCAATATTCACAATCTGGCTCTCTGCCTCAACAATTTTCTCCTCCACCTCTTTTATTTGGGGAGTTATGTATCTTTCGCCGTTTGAAAGCGTCTGTTTTCTCACAAAATAATCGGGAACTTCATTGGCATTTTGCTTGCTTATCTCAAGATAATATCCAAAAACACGGTTATATCCCACTTTTATATTTTTGATACCGGTCTTTTCCTTTTCTTCCTCTGCAAAATTGCGTATCCACTCCACTCCGTTTTGCATAATTTCACGTCGGGAATCAACCTCGTTGCTGAACCCCTGACGAATCAGATTTCCCTCTCTCAGCGAAATTGGTGGTTCGGGGTTAATTGCATCCCGGATTACATCCCTGATTTCCCCAAGCTCGTCCATCTGTCCATATACACTCTGCAACACTCCGGAACCAAACTGGCCCAGTATTCTCTTGATGGCAGGCAATCTGTCCAGCGAGTCTGCAATCGCCAGCAAATCACGGCAATTTGCCGTTTTGTATGCAGCCTTTGATATAAGCCTTTCTATATCCTGAATACCCTTTAATTCTTCAATGATTTCCTCACGCATGATGGGGTTTGACACCAGTTCACCCACAGCCTTGTGCCTGTTTTGAATTTTTGCACAGTTGGCAAGAGGCATGGTTATCCACTTTCTCAACATTCTGCCGCCCATTGAAGTCTTTGTCTTGTTGAGAACCGCCAGCAAGCTGCCTTTTGCCTTTTTGTCACGCATTGTCTCAAGGAGTTCCAGATTCCTTATGCTATAAAGATCCAGCCCCATAAACTCCTGCTCTTCCACCATCTGCACTTGTCTAAGGTTAGAAAGTTCTGTCTTCTGTGTGTCACTTAAAAAATAAACAAGCGCCCCAAGACTGGATACCGCGCAAGGCTTTGCAAAAAGTTTTCCCTGCACATCACCCATCTTCTCTTTAACATTTTGAGCTGCAGTTTCATACTCAAATGCCCAGTTGTAATAGTTCCTGACCATACATCCAAATCTATCAGCAACCATTCCAAGCAGGCGGGTATTAGCATACGCCTCCTGATTAAAAATAATCTCTGCCGGACTGAATCTGCTGATTTCGTTGAGAATCTGCATTTCAATATCTTTGCCCGAAAACTCGCTCACAGCAATCTCTCCGGTGGTAATATCCACAAAAGAAACCCCTGCATTTCCATCACATATGCAAACTGACGCAAGATAATTGTTCTTTGCATCGTCAAGGGCTGCAGAATCCATAATAGTACCTGGAGTAACAACCCTGATTACCTCACGTTTTACAATGCCCTTGGTCTGTGAGGGGTCCTCGGTTTGTTCACAGATTGCCACGGTATAACCGTTTTCCACCAGTTTTGCTATGTAACCGTCAACCGAATGGAATGGAACTCCGCACATAGGCGCCCGCTTTTCCTGACCACAATCCCTGCCCGTCAGGGTAATCTCCAAAACCTGCGACGCAATCTTGGCATCCTCAAAGAACATCTCGTAGAAGTCCCCGAGACGATACATAAGGATGCTGTCCTTATACTGTTCCTTTATTTCAAAATACTGTCGCATCATTGGCGTAAATTCAGCCATTTCCGCTCCCCCTAAATTCAAACTTAATGACAACTGCTGCAGCTTGAACAGTTGCCGCTGCAACCGCCCTCTGCACTTTCCTGTCCTGTTATAAAGTAGCTAAGCACCGCATTTGTCTGCTGTACCATATTGTCAAATTCACGGCTTGCCTCTATGTATTCGGCAATCAATTCGTTCTTTACAATCTTCTCAAACTCCGCCTGGACATAGTTTCTGAACTCCTCAAGATCTTCCTTTGTGGGTTCCTTGCCACGAAGTTTTTCTGTTGCGGCTTTTCTATTATCGTTATACTGACGAAGAAGGGCTGTCGCCTCTTCGTTGTTGTTCATTTTTTCCTCTGCTACAGTTGCCCTCAGTTTTTCAGGACTATCCGCAATCAAAGTTCCAAGTTCCTGCGCCTTTTCAATAATCAAATTTCTCATTTGTCTTATCCTCCAAATCAAATTTTAGTTATAAAATCTCGCCAAGCAGCGACCAAGTCTTGACCTCGGTAATCTTCACATCCACCATCTGTCCCACAAGACTGCTGTCGCCACGGAAGTTCACAATCTTTCCGCCGTCGGTTCTGCCGCTTAAAAATTCAGGATTGGTCTTGCTTTCACCCTCCACCAGAACCTTTTCAATTCTCCCAAAATATGCATCATTTTTCTTTTTTGATATCAAATTCTGGAACTCAACCATGCGTTCAAAATTCCGGTGTTTCTCTTCTGCTGTAAGGCAATCCTCCATCTCTGCCGCAGGCGTGCCCTTTCTCTTTGAATAGATAAAGGAAAATATCATGTCATACTCAACCTGCCGCAAAATATCCATAGTTCCCTCAAAGTCTTCATTGGTTTCCCCTGGGAATCCCACAATAACATCACTGGTAAGGACTATGTCCGGCATTTTTTCTCGCACCCTTCGTACAATATCAAGATACTTTTCTCTGTCATAACTGCGATTCATTTTCTTAAGAATCCTGTCCGAACCGCATTGTACAGGCAAGTGTAGCTGCTTGCAAATCTTGTCCTCACGAGCCATAACCTCAATCAGTTCATCGGATATATCCTTTGGATGGGAGGTCATAAACCTTATCCTCTCAATGCCGTCAACCCGACACACCTCTTCAAGAAGTTTTGCAAAGGAAATTCCGTCATCCAAATCCTTGCCATAGGAATTTACATTTTGTCCAAGGAGCATAACCTCTTTGTATCCTTGTGCAGCAACACCTTTCACTTCGCTAATAATATTTTCAACACTTCTGCTCCGTTCCCTGCCGCGAACATAAGGGACAATGCAATATGTACAGAAATTATTGCATCCATACATAATTGGAATCTTTGCAAGAGGGGGTTTGTCCCTCTTTGATGAAATCCCCTCAAAAATTCTGCCCTCACTGTCCTCAATGTCAACAACACCCTTGTCCATCAAAGCATCATCAAGAAACTGGGGGAATTTATAAAGAACATGTGTTCCAAAAACCATATCAACGTGCTTATATTTTTTCTTTATCTGTTCTGCAATATGTGGTTGCTGAATCATGCACCCACATACGCCGATTATCAAAGACGGCTTTTTTGATTTCAGATGCTTAAGTGCCCCCAGATTTCCGAACACCTTAAGCTCCGCATTTTCACGGACA
>JAZRNA010000019.1:0-34064 GCA_045647945.1 Clostridia bacterium | reverse complement strand
TTTTCAATCATACCGATGGATTTAAAGGAGTCAAACAAAAGGCTGTAGTCATCTCCATCGCTATAAAGTTTTGCGGCAAAGCTTGCCATTGTTGCAAGATTTTCTCTGTCAGATGTTAACTGCAGAATAATATCATCTTTTATCTGCTTAGTCTGAACATGGAGAGTTTCATATTCGTCCTCTTCGATTACATTATACAAATAACCTACCACAGTAATAAAAACCGCGCATAACAATATCGCGGTGATAATCGTGTTTATAATATTATGTTGTTTAGATTTTTTCTTTCCATACTTTATTGCCATAATCATTACCTCTTAAATATATAACATTTTCAAAAGTTACATATACCCGTATAAAATTATATCATATATAATTCAAATTTTCAATATTATTTGCCATTTTTCTACAAAGATATGTTGATATAATGTCGTAACTAATACGAACACTGTACAATTCAAGCACCGATTTCTAATGATAACTCATATAATTAAGACCAAAAAGCAATCTTTTTCTTCATATTATCACATCTTTACACATAATTCGACATAATTCTGACTCGTGTCAAGTCAGGAGAACAGTGAATAATAGGACCTACTATTTTTTCTTAATTTTTTCACTGATTTTCCCTAAGCACTTTTCTTTAGAACCCGCGAGAATACTGGATTTTCTCGCTTCCGATAGTATATGATAAATATCAAAATCGGCAAACTAATGTTTTAAATTGTAAGGACTTGACACAAGTTAACTGTTTTAAAAGTTATTCACCAAGCAATTCCACTTTTATTTCTCTATAGCTCTCCATTAATGCAGAACTCTTTTGGGAAATATTTTCCGTGTATGTATTATAACTTCCCTTGCAAGAAAGGACAAAATCCACATAATCAGAATATGCATAGTACAATTCCTTAAATTCATCATACGCATCTTCGAATTTTTCAGGGGGATTTTTTAATTTCGACAGATATGCATCAATTTCACTTTGTTTATTTCTTACAGAATTCGCCTTTTTTATAAAATCTTCGTCTGCGAACAAATTACTTAGTGCTTCGTTAAAATCTTTTGCTGTGCTTGTATATTTTGCTGTGCTTTCATTGTGTTTGTCAAAAATAGCATTATTCCAAACTGAGCATATTTGGTTACCAATGATTTCTGCGTCAGCAGACACTGCCATTATTTCATCTACTGCAGTACAAATCTCAATATTGTAGTTTTCTGTTTTAGCTATATTAGACGCAAATAAAATTACAGTTATTAACAAAACCAGACATATTGTCAGACCCAAAAACCACTTCTTTTTAAAAACCTTTTTACTCTTTTGTGTTTCTTCTATTTTCGTTTGAATTGTATTTAACGGATAACCACAGTTAGGACAAGTATCTGTCGAAGTGCCCGTAATCACATCACATTCAGGACAATTTATCATTGCGTTCTCTGTGTTTATATCATCAACAAGTTTATGTCCACATCTCACGCAAACTTTTGCCTTGTCACTTATTTCCTTATTACAGTTAGGACAGCTAATTAGTGCCATTATAATTCCTCCTACCAACTTTTTCTTAAGTTATATACATTGTTGACCGCTTCCATATAACAAACAAATGATGGATGATTATAATCGTTGCGAATCAAATACATATTTTTAATTTTTTCGTACTGTTGTCTTACTAACATCCATTTGCCGCATTTTTTAATATAATCAACCTTTTCATTTATTCTCTTTGAATTAGGTGCAATATTCCAAAAATATCTATCATACACTACAAACCCAGTTTTTTCGCGTACTAAGCGATAATAATTATCATCTTCATCTCTAACAGTTATACATACATCCATTCTGAATTCTGTATCGTTTCCTTCAGTAAAATATATCAATTTTGTTGTAAGGGGAACTGTCGAATCATTACAATCATTTAAATCGTTTAGATTCAATGCTTTGTTAAATGCTTTACGCACACATTCTTTTATGTAACGACAATTTTCAAAGTCTTCGCACCTGATAATTTCTAAATTGTAATCTAAGTCCACAGGTTCATTATTGTTTTGCATAATAAGATTTCGCGCACCGCTACCAACCAAATAAAAAGTAGCCCCTATGTCATAATCTTCTTTGAGAATATGACATAAATCCTGCATAATATCTCCGCATAATTTTCTCATCTTACTAACAAATTCTTTGTCATCTAAATAGTGATACATATTTATCTCCTTTCATTCCCATACCTACCATTTAGATTTAAATCTAAATCGTTATAGAATACACGATTAGGATACATTTGTCAAGTTTTTTCTACATCATTCTACACAATTCGACTTTTGTCAAGACAGGGACAAAAAATATTCCTGTCAAAGGCTTCCCCTTGAGGGGAAGCTGTCACGAAGTGACTGATGAGGTGTTCATATTATTCAATATATCTTGACAAACTCTTTCAAATCTTCGATTAACAGCTAAGTTTGAATATCTCAACACTTTAATACCCCAAGAATTTAAAAACTCATCCCTTTTTACATCATTCTCTATGCCATTATCTTCATAGTGTTGTGAACCGTCAAGTTCAATAACAATTTTAGATGATGCAATATAGAAATCAACAATATACTTACCAATTACCTTTTGTCTGTTGACAGTTACAGGTAAAGTTTCTCAAGAAATCATATCATAGATGTCTTTCTTCTTTTGTCATGCTTTTTCTAAGTTCCTTTGCAAATGGAACTATTTTACTATTATGTTTTCTTTCCATTTACAATCCCTCCGGCTCTTCGAGCCACCTCCCTTTACACAAGGGAGGCTTTATTCGACAACATACGATAAATTTCCCTTTGCAACCCATGAACAATTTATATATAATTTAATCCACTTAACCACATTATACCATCAGATACAACAAAAGGCAACTCTTTTAAAAGAGTTGCCTTTTGTAAAAATCAATTTTTACAGATTGTAATATCTGTCAAACTCTGCAGGATGAGGAATAGCTGCAAGTTCGCTTACTTCCTTGCGTTTTGTTGCAATGAAGTTTTTGATTAATTCCTCAGGGAATACTCCGCCTGCTGTGAGATAATCATGGTCAGCCTCCAGAGCATCAAGTGCCTCGCCCAGAGAAGTGGGGAGCTGTTTGAGTTTTGCCTTTTCTTCCTCAGGAAGATGGAAAAGGTTCATGTCATAAGGTCCCCAACCGTTTTCATGGGGGTCAATCTGATTTTTAATTCCGTCAATACCTGCCATAAGAATTGCCGCATAGCAGAAATATGGATTGCATGTAGCATCAGGATTTCTGAGCTCAAAACGTCTCAATTTTGGTTCCTTTGCATATGCAGGAATACGAATAACCGCACTGCGGTTTGATGTGGCATAACCTACTGTCACAGGTGCCTCAAAACCAGGAACAAGACGCTTGAATGAATTTGTGCTTGGGTTTGTAAGTGCACAAAGCGACGCAATGTGTTTAAGCAATCCGCCCATGAAGTAGTGTGCCTCACGGCTGAGGTTTGAATAACCATTATCATCAGAGAATACAGGTTCGCCATCTTTCAGAAGGAGCATATGTACGTGCATACCATTGCCCGCCTCACCCATTACAGGCTTGGGCATAAATGTTGCGGACATTCCATGTTTTCTTGCTGTGTTATGTATGATATATTTTATCATCATTGTTGCGTCCGCCATTTTTGACATCTGGCCAAGTTCTGGCTCAATCTCAAACTGTCCGCCTGCACCAACTTCAGGATGATGATAGTTGAGGGCGATCCCTGCATCATCAATCAGCATACACATCTCACTGCGTGCCTCGTATGATGTGTCAAAAGGCTTTGCGATGTGGTAGTTCTTCTGTTTTGCAACCACGTTGCCAAGGCCTTCCTCTGCACTGTTCCAATGTGCCTGATTTGCATCAAGCGCCATACCTATGGACTCTGGCTTTACTTCCCAGCCTACATTGTCAAAGAGATAGAACTCAAACTCAGGCAGAATAAGCATGGTATCAGCAATTCCGCTGTCCTTGAGATATTTTTCAGCCGCAAGTACAATATTTCTGGGGTACTGTGCAAGAGGTCTGTTCTCCGGATTGTCAATAATCATGGCATTACCTGTCATTGACAAAGTTGGAATTTCACAGAACGGGTCAATAACTGCGGTATCAGGGGCAGGTATAAATACCATATCACTTTTCTCAACCACAGCATATCCGTAGTTTGATGCATCAAAACCAATACCATTCTTCAATGTTTTCTCTGAAAAATTCTTTGCTGGAATTGTAACATGGCGGAACTGACCATTGATGTCAACCATCTTGAAGTCCACCATCTTGATGTCTTTCTCTTTAATAAGTTTTAAAATTTCTCCGACTTTTTTATTCATCGTTTTCTCCTCTTCCGTCTTTGCGACTCAAAGTATAATATTAAATTATTAATTGGTTTTATTATATCATATAAAATCAAAAATGACAATATAAAGTTTTAATTACATGTCTAAAACACTCAAAAAGGCACCCGAGAGGGTGCCTTTCTGCTTTTTATTAATTCCCGCCGGGACCGTCCTTTCTTTCACGAGTATCGTGAACGTCAACCTTGCCCTTTATCTTTCCTGCATCTGTCAGTTGTTTTGAACTTTTGTCAGTTTCTTTTTTGATATTTTTGTTTTCCATTATACATTTCCCCTTTCGGAGTTAGTATGTGTAGTTTTGGGAAATATAATGACTTTTAAATTTTCATCGCCAACCTTCTAATTTCCCTTAAACTACATGATACTCCTGCAATCTAAAAAGGAAAACGCTATTCGTAATCTACAACATCAACCCAAGAGAGTAAGAATTCACGTTCCTCGGAATTGCCCTTAACCGACTGGGAAGCTGCAACGATAGGCATCCATTTTTGAACATACTGTTTTGCGGTATCGCTCTTTTCGCAGAACAAATCAAGATATTTCTTTGCACCGTCAATATCCCCGTTAAGCCAGAAGAGAAGATATGTTCTTGCTGCATCTGCTGATGCGTTACCCTGTGTTGCATGTGACCAGTCTAAAATATAAGGTGTGCCGTCTGCTGCGATAATAATGTTTGAAGGATTAAAATCGCCATGACAAACCTTTGTGTGTTTAGGCATGCCTTCCAGTCTTGTGTGAAGGTCATAACGTGTTGTTGCATCAAGGTTGGTTTCGCTGATTTTACGATTCATCTTATCCTTCAACTTGTTAAGCAAAGGAGCTTTCTTGGAATGAACTTCAAGCTGAAGATTTACTAAAAGCTCAAGATATTCATCATATTTTTCAGCATCTTCATCCATAAGCTGAGCAAGGGTCTTGCCTTTGATATATTCGGAAACGATTGCCCACTTACCTTCAATCATTGTTACTTCCAATACTTTGGGAATTTTAAGACCTGTTTCTTCGATTCGTGCCTGATTCAGGGCTTCGTTAAGCACGTCTGCCTTTGAATAATTCTCGTTAAAAACTTTAACGCACTTTTCTCCGTCACGGTATATTGTTTTATTGTTTCTAACTGCGATAACTTTATCAAGTTTCATGATTTATTCCTCCTTCAATTCGGGTTTAGGCTTTCTTGCCTTTGGTCGCTGTCTTAATATCTTTTACGGTAGGCATAGCTTTCTCTTCAAAGTGCTTTCCGTAGTAAGCATTCAAGTACATCTGCTTGATTTCGCTCATCAGCGGATATCTTGGATTTGCACCTGTGCACTGATCGTCAAATGCCTGCTCAACCATCTCATCCAAGTTGTCAAGGAATACCTTTTCGTCTACGCCATAGTCTTTAATAGTTTCTTTGATGCCAACCTTTGCTTTAAGGTCGTTGATAAGCTTAATAAGTCCTTCAAGCTTTTCTGCATCTGTCTTGCCCTTTACACCGAGGTAATCTGCAACTTCTGCATAACGAGCCAGTGTATGCGGATGGTCATACTGAGAGAATGTACCCATCTTTGCAGGTGCTTCTGCAGCATTGAAACGGAGAACTTCTTCAATCATAAGAGCGTTAGCAACGCCGTGAGGTAAGTGATGGAAGCTACCTAACTTGTGAGCCATAGAGTGGCATACGCCAAGGAATGCATTTGCAAATGCCATACCTGCCATTGTTGCAGCGTTAGCCATTTTTTCTCTTGCTTCAACATCTGTCTGTCCGTTTTCGTAAGCTCTTGGCAAGTATTCAAAGATTGTCTTAAGAGCCTTGAGTGCTAAACCATCTGTATAGTCTGTTGCAAGCATTGCAGCGTATGCCTCAACTGCGTGTGTTACGGCATCGATACCTGATGCAGCAGTTAAGCCACGAGGCGCTGACATGTGGAAATCTGTGTCAACAATAGCCATATTAGGCATAAGCTCATAGTCTGCAAGAGGATATTTAACACCAGTTTGCTCATCTGTGATAACTGCGAAAGGCGTAACCTCAGAACCTGTACCTGCCGATGTTGGAATTGCAATGAAGTATGTTTTTTCGCCCATCTTAGGGAATGTGTAAACTCTCTTTCTGATGTCTATAAATCTCATTGCCATATCCATAAAGTCTGCCTCGGGATGTTCATAAAGAACCCACATGATTTTAGCTGCGTCCATAGCAGAGCCGCCGCCAAGTGCAATAATTGTGTCAGGCTTGAATGCAGCCATCTGTGCAGCACCGTTTTTTGCGTTGAGAAGTGTAGGATCAGGCTGTACATCAAAGAATGTTGTGTGTACGATACCCATTTCATCAAGTTTATCTGTAATCGGTTTTGTGTAACCGTTTTCATAGAGGAATGTATCTGTTACGATAAATGCTCTCTTCTTGCCCAGTACATTTTTGAGTTCATCCAGAGCTACAGGCAAGCAACCTTTCTTAATATATACCTTTTCAGGCGCACGGAACCAAAGCATGTTTTCCCTTCTTTCTGCTACTGTTTTGATATTTAAAAGATGTTTTACACCAACGTTATCTGATACCGAGTTGCCGCCCCAAGAACCGCAACCAAGTGTAAGTGACGGTGCAAGCTTGAAGTTGTAAAGGTCACCGATACCGCCGTGAGAAGAAGGAGTATTCACCAAAATTCTGCAGGTCTTCATACGAGCTGCAAAGCTGTTCAATTTTTCTGTTTCTGTAACTTCGTTGAGATATACAGAAGATGTGTGGCCAAAGCCGCCGTCTTCAACCAACTTTTCAGCCAATGTCAAAGCTTCTTCAAAGTTCTTTGCTTTGTACATTGCAAGAACAGGAGAAAGCTTTTCATGAGCAAATTCTTCAGAAAGCTCAACTGATTCAACTTCACCAATAAGAATTTTTGTTCCCATCGGAACTTTTACACCTGCAAGCTCTGCAATTTTGCTAGCTGGCTGACCAACGATTTTAGCATTTAATGCACCATTAATAATGATTGTTTTTCTAACCTGCTCGGTTTCTCTGTCGTTTAAGAAGTAGCAACCTCTTGTTGCAAATTCTTCTTTAACCATATTATAGATATTTTCAAGTACGATTACAGACTGTTCTGATGCACAAATCATACCATTATCGAATGTCTTTGAATGAATGATTGAGTTTACAGCCAGTAAAATATCTGCACTGTCATCAATGATAGCAGGGGTGTTTCCGGCACCAACACCAAGTGCAGGCTTACCGCTTGAATATGCAGCCTTAACCATTCCGGGACCGCCTGTTGCAAGAATGATGTCAGCTTCTTTCATAACTGTGTTTGTCATCTCTAAGCTTGGAACATCAATCCAATCAATAATTCCCTCAGGAGCACCTGCCGCAACTGCCGCTTCAAGAACCAATTTAGCAGCCGCAATTGTACAATCCTTTGCTCTCGGGTGAGGAGAAATTATAATAGCATTTCTTGTTTTTAATGCAAGTAAGCATTTGAAGATTGCGGTTGATGTAGGATTGGTTGTAGGAATAACCGCTGCAACTACACCAATAGGTTCAGCAATTTTCTTTATGCCAAACGCCTTATCTTCTACAATAATACCGCAGGTCTTTGTTTCTTTGTATGCATTGTATATATATTCTGATGCGTAGTTGTTTTTGATAACCTTATCTTCTACAATACCCATACCTGTTTCGCTAACTGCCATTTTCGCAAGAGGAATTCTTGCTTTGTTTGCCGCTGATGCCGCAGCCAGGAAAATCTTATCAACCTGTTCTTGTGTGTAGGTTGCAAAAATTTTCTGAGCTTCTCTTGTGCGAAGGATGGCCTCTTCAAGCTTTTCAACGCTGTCTACGATTTCGTAATTCTTCTTGTCCATTTTTATAATCCTCCCGAAAATTTATATTAAATAACTCTTGTCTTATTTAACTTTGTTAATATTTTAACATTCCTTCTCCTCTTTGGGAATTCTTAAAATGTTTACTCAGTGTTATCAAAATTGATAACACCGAAAAAAGTCAAAAAATAGTCTTCCCTTTACGGGAAGACTATTTTGGGCAGACTAAATTCAATTATCCAAAAATTTTTCTTTTTGCTTCACAAAGTTTTGTTATGAATTCACGGTCAAGAGATGTCAGCTTGTACCCCTTTTTATAGATTAGTACATCCTTATACAATTTTTTGTTTTCAACACATTTCTTTTGAACAAGGTCGTATCTTTTCAATAAGTTCTCCGGAGCAGGAGAAACCCACATAAATGTTTCGGGATTTTTGTTAAGCAAATCAAACTGACTTGCCCTCTCAAAAATATAAATTCTTCTGTCGATATTGTCTGGCAGTTCTTCCTTGACCACCTTTGATAAAGGCATAGACGGAACAAATGGGTCAGCGTGAGCAATTTCTATATAGTGTGTTAAATCATCAAAGGTAATTTCACCCTTCTGTGCAAGGGGATTATCTTTGCTCATCATAAGACAATATGTGAACTCATTTACAATTTCATAAACAAAACCCTTTTCGTCAAGCATTGCTTTGAAATATTTATCATAATTTTCGGCATATCGGATAATTCCGAGCTTGTAATCATGATTTATCATATTATGAATGGTTCGCTGAGAATTTGTTTCCTTATAAAAAATCTCAGCATGGTCCTTTGAGAGTGTTTTTGAAAATTCTGCAAAGGCTTCTGATATATAACAAGCACGGGGAACAGAAATTGAAAATTTCTGTTTATTTGTAGCACCTTTTTTATAATATTTTTCAACATGCTCAATTTGCCCCAAGATACCCTTGGCAAAATTTATAAACTCTTCGCCTTCGGGCGTCAAGAACATACCTTTCGCCGTTCGGTCAAAAATAGTTATTCCCAAATCAGCTTCAAGCTCTTTGATTGAACGGCTGATATTCGGCACAGCAATAAGCAACTTCTCTGATGCTTTGTTAAGGGACCCTGCTTTTGCAACCTCAACCGCGTATCTCATATGTAATATGTTCATAACAACACCCACCTTTTTGCCATTGGAATCATTAATATTATAACACAAAATTGTTTTGAGTTCAATCTGCACAATAAACAAAACGTAGATATTTTTAAATTATTAAAGTACATCTATACACAGACGACATTATTCGTCAAAATATGATTTAGGAATCCTGAACGATTCACTACTATCACTTTGTATGACTTCTCCGTTGTACATCTTTGTATAAAGCAACCATTATAGAACACACTATTGGTTAAGCTCATTATAATATAGCAAAGTTTAAATTTCAAGCAGTATTAGTTTGACTTTAGGTACTGGGTGTGCTATATTGAATGAGTGATATTTAAAAAAGGTGATGATATTATGGACATAAAACAGTATAGATTCAAGACCGAGCTCCACGCACATACCAATCCATCAAGTCGCTGCAGTGACTTTACACCCGCTGAAGTAATCCAGAAATATGCAGAACTTGGATTTGACAGCATTGTTATATCAAATCACTTCTATCCCGGAATGCGGTTCCTTGACCACAAAGAAAAATGCGTCAAAGCCTTTCTCAAAGACTTTGACGAAGCGCAATCCTGCGGTAAAGAGCGTGGCATAAATGTGATTTTGGGCTGCGAATTGCGTTTTACCGAGAATTACAATGATTATCTTATCTTCGGCATTGACCGTGATTTTATAGACTTTGCATACGACAGCATGAGCCTTGGTCTTGAAAATTTTTCAAAGAACTTTCGAAACGACGGCACACTTATCATACAGGCACATCCTTACCGTGACGGAATGAGCCCTACCCCGCCTGAATTGATTGACGGCATAGAAGTTTTTAATATGCATCCTGGTCACAATCCAAGAATTGCTCTCGCAGCAAAACACGCACAGAAAAATCGTCTCCTCGTAACCTGCGGCAGCGACTTCCACCATGAGGGGCATCAAGGGATGGCTGCTCTCCTTACCAAGACCGAAATGAAAACATCCCACGATATTGCCAAGGTTATCAAAAGCCGTGACTATCTGATTGCAATCAGCGGATGTATCGTATTTCCTTATGGCAATGTTTAAATTTTTAAAACCCTTGCAATATGCAAGGGTTATTTTTTTATCTTTTCTTTATCCTTCTCAAGCTGTCTTTTCAGTTTCTCAAGGCTGTCAAACCTTTTTATCTCGCGCAGGTATCTTAAAAACTGCACCTCCATGATTTTCCCGTACAAATTTCCATCATAATCCGCAATATACGTCTCTATGTTCTTCTCGTTTATATTAACTGTGGGTTTGCTGCCCACGTTGGTTATACCCAAAAGCTCTTTGCCATCAAACAATACCTTTGAAAGATAGACTCCGTCTTTAGGAATAACTGTATTTTCCGGAATATTGATGTTTGCTGTAGGGAATCCCAAACCTCTGCCAACTCCCTCACCATGCACAACTTCCCCTGACACTGAGTAAGGCACGGTCATCAACTCTGCCACATCCTGTACCCGTCCTGCCTTTATCAGTCGGCGAATTCTGGAGCTTGAAATAATCCCCCCTGACTCAACACAAGGCTGAATAAACACCTCAATGCCATATTTCATACATTCTTCGGTTAACTTTTGGGTATCGCCCATTGCCCCATATCCGAATCTGTAATTTTCTCCCACAAAAACAGCATTCGCATTATATCTATCCTTGATATAATCAGCAACAAAATCGGCATATTCAACAGTTTTAAACTTTTGGGTGAATTCTTCCACAACAACCACATCAACGCCCATGCTTTCCAGAATTTCCAACCGCTTTTCCAGAGTTTTCACTCTTTCGGTCTGATTGGACATCTCAACAAGCTGAACAAGGGACAAAATCCCGTTCTTTTTTGCAAAAGCAACAGTTTGGCCTATTACCTCCAAGTGTCCCTTATGCAACGCATCAAAAGACCCCAGCGCTGCTGCGGTTTTTCGTTCTGTATATCTTTTGATTTCGTTGCTGTTTACAATTTTCATTACTGTGCCCCGCCATAAAAAGATTTGATTATTATAAATTCATCATTCTCCTGCTTTGCCAACGCCAAAAATTCGTTTTTCTCATCAAACACTCTGTATGTCTCGCCCTCTGTCAGGCCTTCAACACGGATTTTTATTCCATTGCGCACTCTTTGAGAATTTCGTTCCGCCAAGGTAATCCGGTCATGTTCCGGCAAAGCCTCACCCACAGGCGTCAAGAAGCTGAAATCTTCTTTTGTCACCATTTCCTCAATCTGTTCCAGTGTGAACGCTTTATCTATGTCAAATCTGCCGCTCTTTGTACGGCAAAGTGCCCACATATGTCCGCCGCAACCCAATGCCGCTCCAATATCATTGCAGAGAGTCCTTATGTAAGTACCCTTTGAACAATCCACCAACATCTCAATCGTATTATTGTCAAGGTCTATTTTTTTTATTTCAATATTGTGTATTGTAATAGTTCTGGCTTCACGCTCAACGGTTTTGCCCTCTCTTGCCAGTTCATAAAGCTTTTTTCCGTCTATTTTAATTGCAGAAAACATAGGCGGAATTTGCTGGATTTCACCTATAAATCTCTTTACAGCATCACAAATCTGTTTTTGGGAAACATTTACTTCAAAAGTTTCCAACACCTCACCTGTTGCATCCTGAGTATCGGTAAATGCACCCAGTTTCAGTATAGCCAGATACTGTTTGTCAGACGCCGTCAGATATTCGGCAAGTTTTGTACCCTTGCCGACGCACATAGGAAGAACCCCCGACGCTTCGGGGTCAAGGGTTCCGGTATGTCCTATTTTTTTTATATTTAAAATTTTCCTCAGTCTGTACACCACATCATGGGAAGTAATCCCTAATGGTTTATTTACGTTTACTATTCCGTCCATTTTTAAACTCCCGTTTAAAGCCTTTTTTTAAGTTCTGCAACCACAATCTTTTTCGCCTCTGCAAGGGGCATTTCCAGAGAAAAACCGCTGGCTTTTGCGTGACCGCCGCCACCGAAAACAACTGCAACATCAGCTACATTCAAATCGCCGTTTGAACGTAGACTCACCTTGAAGTCATCCTCACGCTGGCGGATATAAACGCCCACCTGAACACCCTCAACATTGCCCGGCAAATTGACTATGCCATCAATCAGCATCTCGTCAACACCCATTTCTGCAAAATCCTGAGCTGTCAATGCTAACATGGCGATTTTGCCATCGGCAAAAAGCTCCAGCTTGTCAATCCCGGTTTTGTATGCTTTAAGATATGCAAAGCTCTTGGTATCAAAAATATGCTTTGAAATTGTTCCCACATCTATGCCGGTTTCCATAAGTTTTGCCGCAACTCTGTGGGTCTTGGCCGTGGTTGATGAGTATTTAAAGCTCCCCGTATCACAAGTGATTGCAACATAAAGATTATGAGCTATATCTTTGGTGATTTCTACACCCAGTTCATTGGCAACATCATATATAACCTCACCTGCAGCCGGAGCATCAGGCACAACCAATGTTGCCTCTGCAAATTCCACATGTGTTTCATGATGGTCAATAGCTGCTGTATTTCCCGTAAACTGTTCTTTGAGGCTACCCATTCTGCCAATATCCGCACAATCCACAGCAATTTTTAAATCACAATCCTCAATCCTGAGGTTTGACTGTTCTGTACCCTTTAGGAGCAAGTATTCCTTGGCACGCTGGTCGCCCTCACGCATAAAAACTTCTGCGTTTTTACCCAACGCCTTTATAATCAGTTTCAGGGCATAGGCACTGCCCATGGCGTCGCCATCAGGGTTTTCATGATTGAATATTGCCACATTCCGGGCATTTCTGATTTTTTCAGCCACATCAGCTAGCATAGAACTTTCCTCCTGTGCCAGATTTAGAGATTTTTTAGAACTTGATTTATGTGTGCACCATACTCAATGGAGTTGTCAAGAATAAAGGTAAATTCAGGTGTGTTGCGAAGATTTATTCTTCTGCCAACTTCTTTGCGAATAAACCCTGATGCACTCTTCAGTGCATCCATTGCCTCTTTTTGCACATCTTCTTTGCCCAAAACACTGATATATGCTTTTGCAAATTTGAGGTCTTTGGTAACATTTACATTGATTACCGATACTACTGACTTGGTAAGTCTTGGGTCTTTGAGTTCACGGATAATCATGCTGAGTTCGCGTTTGACCTCTTCTGAAATCCTGTCTATTCTGTTATATGCAGGCATCTCTGCACCGCCTTTCCTTTTCGGCTCAAATTATTTAGGCATAACTTGTTCCATAACATATGCCTCGATAACGTCGCCTTCTTTTATATCGTTGAATTTCTCGATACTTACGCCACATTCGTAACCGCTTGCAACTTCCTTGACATCATCTTTGAATCTCTTGAGTGAACCAAGCTCGCCCTCGTGGATAACAATGCCATCACGAACAACACGTACAAGGCTGTTGCGCTGAACTTTGCCGTCAGTAACATATGCACCGCCGATGGTTCCCACTCCTGAAACCTTGAAAGTTGTTCTGATTTCGATATGACCTGTAACAGATTCCTGGAACTTGGGTGCAAGCATACCTTTCATAGCAGCCTCGATATCCTCGATTGCGTCATAAATAACACGATAAAGACGGATATCTACGTCTGATGCACTTGCTGAAACTGTTGCACCAGGGGTAGGACGTACGTTAAATCCTACAATAATGGCATTTGATGCACTTGCCAGCATAACGTCAGATTCGTTTACTGCACCAACAGCACCATGTATAACGTTTACACGGACTTCTTCATTGGCAATTCTCTCAAGCGACTGACGAACAGCCTCAACCGAGCCCTGAACGTCTGCCTTAACAATAATATTAAGGTCTTTCATCTTGCCGGCTTCAATCTGTTCAAAGAGGTTTTCAAGTGATACCGCCTGATTTGCCTTTTGAGCTTCCTGCTTCTGCTTGAACTTTCTTGCCTCAACAACCTCTCTTGCCTTTCTTTCATCCTCAACAACATAGAATACATCACCGCCATCGGGAACTTCTGAAAGGCCAAGGATTTCAACAGGGATTGATGGTCCTGCCTTTTTGATTGCTTTGCCCTTGTCATCGTTCATAGCACGGACTCTGCCCACGGCTGTTCCTGCAACTACTATATCACCTGTTTTAAGCGTACCGTTTTGCACCAGAAGTGTAGCAACGGGACCTCTGCCCTTGTCAAGCTGTGCCTCAATTACAGTTCCTTTTGCAAGACGGTTGGGGTTTGCCTTGAGTTCTTTCATTTCTGCAACAAGGAGAACCATCTCGAGCAGTCCGTCAATGTTCTGTTTCATTTTTGCAGAAACCTCAACACAGATTGTGTCACCGCCCCATTCTTCAGGAACAAGACCGTGCTCTGTAAGTTCCTGACGCACTCTGTCAGGGTTTGCACCCTCTTTGTCAATCTTGTTTATTGCAACAATAATTGCAACATTTGCAGCCTTTGCATGGTTGATAGCCTCTATTGTCTGGGGCATAATTCCGTCGTCTGCCGCAACAACAAGAATTGCAATATCTGTAACCAATGCACCTCTTGCACGCATTGCGGTAAACGCCTCATGTCCGGGTGTGTCAAGGAATGTGATTTTCTTATCTTTAACTCTTACACGGTAAGCACCGATATGCTGTGTAATTCCACCGAATTCACCCTCGGTAACATTTGAATTTCTGATTGTATCAAGGAGAGAGGTTTTACCATGGTCAACGTGTCCCATAACAACCACAACAGGTGAGCGGGGGATAAGAGATTCCGGTGAATCTTCAACATCATTGAATAGTTTATCCTCTTCTGTAAGAATTATTTCATGTTCAACCTTGCCGCCAAAATCTTCAACAATCAAAGACGCAGTATCAAAATCAAGACTTTCGTTCACCGATGCCATAATTCCCAGCATCATGAGTTTTTTGATTACTTCTGTGCTGGGCTTATCCAATCTTTCAGCCAATTCCCCAACAGTTATTGAATCAGGCACCAATATGGTCTGTGCCTCCTGTTTTTTCTCTTTTTTAACAATTTTTTCAAGATCCTTGGGGTCCTGCTTTTCTTTCACAAGCTTGCTCTTTTTGTTGCCTGTTTTTATTTTCTGCTTTCCGGAACCTGTGTCTTTTATGTTTTCAGGTACAAGCTCCTCCAATTTTTCGTTGTCAAGTCTGTCAAGGTCAACAGCATTTGCACGTGTGTCAACAACCCTTGTTTTGCGCGCAGGTGCTGCATCAACAGGTGCAAACCCACCCTCACTCTCAATTGTTTCGGTGGGTTTCTTTTCATCTTTGATTTCTTCCGGTGCTGCCTTTTCAACTTTCTCTGCCTTTTTCTCATGGGGTACTTCCGCAAAAAGTGCAGAAAAATCCTCAACCTGATTCTTCTGTGTTATATATTCAAAAATAACATCAAGTTCCCTTTCATCAAGAGCACTCATATGACTCTTCTCAGAAATACCGTAATCACTCAAAATTTTCACTATCTCTTTTCCAGGAATTCCTACAAACCCCTTTGAAAGTTCATATGCTTTAATCTTTGTCATAATATTTCCCCTTTCTCACTGCTTTCGCCATGCCAAAAGCATCAGATATCCCCAAGGCATCTTCGCAGTTCTTCTGCAATCCCTTGGTTTGTCACCGCAAGTACTACTGCTATTTCGCGACCTGTAGCTTTGCCGAGTGTAAATCTGTCGCTGCACTGCACCATCTTTGCGGAATAAAACTCGCAACTGTTTCTAAACTTCTTTTTTGTATTATCCGATGCGTCATCTGCTACAATAACCAGTTTTGCCTCACCACGTTTGATACAATCCTTAACTGCACCCTCGCCAAAGGAAACTCCTCGCATTCTGGCTGCCAGTCCCAACATCCTGAAAAACTTGTCATTTATCATTTTCTGCCAAAGCCTCCAGTTTGCTGTAAACCACATCATCCACCTGACAGGACAAGCTTCTTTCAACCGCACGGGCTTTCCTTGCCCTCACCATGCACTCTGATTTTTGGCAGATGTAAGCACCTCTGCCATTTGCCTTGCCTGTAAAGTCCAAAGAAACTTCACCCTTTTGCTTTACAATCCGCACAAAATCCTCTTTGTTTCCTACTTGCCTGCACACGGCACACATACGCTGTGATTTCATATTTAAAACCGGCCTCTCTTTATATTATAGGCTAAATTTTAACCCTCCTGAACAGCATCATCAGGCTTGAGGTCAATCTTCCAACCTGTAAGACGTGCTGCAAGGCGTGCATTCTGACCCTCTTTGCCTATAGCCAACGAAAGCTGATCGGCAGGAACTATAACACTGCACATTTTCTTTTCTTCATCAACTGTGATGGAAACAACCTTTGCAGGGCTGAGTGCCTGTGTTATATATTCTGCCGGGTTGTCGCTGTACTTGATAATATCAATCTTTTCGCCGTGAAGTTCGTCAATAACTGCCTGTACTCTCATACCCTTGGGGCCTATACATGTACCAACCGGGTCAACTCCCTCCATTGTGGAGCTTACTGCGATTTTGCTTCTTGAGCCGGGTTCACGGGTCAGACCTTTAATCTCAATGATTCCTTTCTTTATTTCAGGAACTTCAAGTTCAAACAGTCTGCGTACCAAACCTGGATGTGAACGTGACACCACAAGATGTACACCCTTAACAGAATTTGCAACCTCAACCACAAACACTTTGTACTTTGCACCGGGTTTGTAGTTGTCATTCTTTACCTGTTCGTTTGGCATAAGTACTGATTCTGTATCACCGATTTCCAGCATGATATTTCTTCTGTCAATCTTTCTTACAGTAGCAGTCATTATATCGTTGGCTCTATCAGAAAATTCATCAAAAGCCTTTTCACGTTCTGCCTCCCGGATTCTCTGAAGAACAACCTGACGTGCTGTCTGTGCTGCAATTCTGCCGAATGCACTTGGTGTCACCTCAGTCTCAAGAACATCCCCTGCTTCATATCTTGCATCTACTTTTTTTGCATCTTCAACAGATATTTCGCATTCTCTGTCTTCTACTTCTTCAACGATGTTCTTTCTTGCATAAACCTTGATGTCCCCTGTCTCTTCATCAATAATAACCTTGGCATCCTGAACAGCACCAAAATTCTTTTTGTAAGCACTGAGGAGTGCACCGCTGAGAGCGTCAAGGACCACATCACGGCTTATACCTTTTTCTTTCTCAATTTCATCCAACAACAAAAATAATTCTGAACTCATTTTTCTAAATCTCTCCTCACTCTTTATATTTGGAATATTAAAAATCAAAATGTAATTTTACAAATGTTGTGTCGCTGATTGGCAGACTTTTTTCCTCGCCGTCTACCTCAATGGCGATGCAATCATCCTCAAACTTTTTAAGCATCGCTGTAATCGTCTTGCTACCGTCTATAGCCTTGTAAAGACCTATGTCCACCATACAGCCCTGATATTTTTCAAAATGCCAGGGTGTTTTGAGTTTGCGTTCAATGCCCGGTGATGACACTTCAAGGATGTAATTTTCTTTTATTGGGTCTGCCTCGTCAAGAGCCGTGCTCATGCTGCGGTTTATGTTTTCGCATTCATTGAGGGATATTCCGCCATCCTCTTTGTCAGCATATATCCTCAGGTACTTGGCTCCGCCCTCTTTCACATATTCAACGTCATATATATAGCATCCGTTTTCTTGGGCAATGGGCGTTGACATATCAATAATCATTTTTTCAAGTTTTGAATAAGCCATATTTCCTCCATTTTTAATGCAAAAGAGTGAGGCTTGCCTCACTCTTCCGAACATCATATTACGTTGCATATATAATACCACAAAACCTACCGGATGTCAAGCCTTTTTTATGATTTTGGCAAGCTCGTCCATAAATGAGTTTATATCCTTGAACTGACGGTATACCGACGCAAATCTTACATAAGCAATATCGTCCAAATCCTTGAGTCTTTCCATAACCATTTCGCCTATACGTTCAGATGTAACTTCACGTTCAAGCATATTGTAAAGCTTTGACTCTATATCATCAATAAGTTTTTCAATGTCGCTCAAAGTAACAGGGCGTTTCTCACACGCACGCAAAATTCCGTTGAGAACCTTTTCACGGTCAAAAGTCTCACGCAATCCGTCCTTTTTTACAACAATCATGGGAATAGTTTCAATTTTTTCGTATGTAGTAAACCTCTTTCCGCATTCCAGACATTCTCTGCGGCGGCGTATGGTTGTACCTTCCTCAGTTGAACGTGAATCTATTACCTTGCTTTCAAGATGTC
Organism: Clostridia bacterium; assembly: GCA_045647945.1. Classification (GTDB taxonomy): domain Bacteria; phylum Bacillota; class Clostridia; order Monoglobales; family Monoglobaceae; genus SIG440. The sequence continues at coordinate 15,524 of JAZRNA010000019.1, read as the reverse complement.
CGCAAAATAAACAACGCATTTTCATCAACTCCAAATTAAAAATGTATATACAATATATTGTGTATATTCTAACACACAAAACATAATTTGTCAAATTTCTCTGTTTTCAGTCACAAGATACAGAAATCTCTTCCTCAAAATTCGTCGGCTCACTTTGGTATCAATGTAGAAACTCAGTTCAACAACCTTGTCCGCCCATTCACTGTCCGCCTCTATCCTGTACATTTTCCCATCAGGAAAAATTTTTTTTAATATATTTTCCCCTTGTATGCAAATTTCCTCACAATTAACATTATCAAAAGCAGAAACCCCTGCAATTACATATCCGTCAAGGCTCAACACCGCCGTCTCTCTGACACCTGCAAGTTCCGCAACCTCCCTTGCTGCATCAATACTTTTTTTATTGTTTCCACGTTCATTAAGACCGCTCGATGCCACGCACACACCATACCAAACTCCACACAGCAAAGCACACAGCACAACAACGGCAAAAAATTTTTTCATGAATTTTCCTCTATTCTGTTCCTTGCATTTTTGTGTATTATTATTTGCAACATTGATGCAATTATACAAAATAATACATGAATATTTAAGCTCTGAGTGCAGCAAAATATAAGTGAACAAATCAACCAATTAAAAAAAGGAGCGACTGAGTGACATGAATGTTATTGCTTTAATTCTCGTCATAATCGGTGCCATAAACTGGGGAAGTATCGGTCTTTTTGGAATAGATATCGTTGCCTCGCTTTTCGGAGGACAGCTTTCTGTAATGAGCCGTATAATATTTACCCTGGTAGGTCTTGCAGGCTTGTGGTCAATTTCTTTCTTCTTTAAGGATTCACCGATTATCGACAAAATGGACTAATAACCGCAAAACGGTGTTAGAATTAGATTTGTTATTGGATAAATCAGCAATGCTTTATCCTCCATATCCCTTTGGAATATGGATATAAAAAAAGGGTATCATTCGATACCCTTTTTTATTTTGTTATTAAAAAATTGTTCTACAAGTTCAGCATTGTTGTGCTGTGCCACCTTTTCCTCGTTATTCTCAGAACGTTCAAAAAACTCTTTTGTCACACAATACAGCTTTTCGTCATCTCTCAACCCAAGCAAATCTTTTATTTCAGAAATACTACTTATCTCAGTAACACTTTGGACAGTATCCCCATACACCTGATTGAACCAGTCCAAAAAACTTTGATCAAAAAGATATAATTGAATATCATCGGCAGCAATTTCCATGCTGATTTTCTGATAAACTGCCTGTGCAATCTGATCAACAACTTTCCCCGTAATATCCGCTGAATAAGGTGCAACGTACACATCAACAGAATCATTGTGATTTATGTCCTGCACAACACCCTCAAGAACTTTCTCAAATTTTTCAATCTTTTCTTCATCTATAAAGTTTTTGGTATAACATGAAATATTCAGGTCATAATCCACCCGCATTGCGCATTGAACACATGAATACACAATAACAATTACCACAAGCAGGCAAGCAATGGTGTGCCATTTGTAATAATACCAGAAATGCTTGATTTTTTCTTTGGGAGACAAGCCTTTGATAAGCCTCTTGGCTTCACGTCTATCTCTATCCATAACCGTATATATTATTTATCAAGTGGTTTCATTGTTGGGAAGAGCAGAACATCACGGATTGACGCACTGTCGGTAAGGAGCATAACAAGTCTGTCCACACCAATACCCAAACCACCTGTTGGGGGCATGCCATATTCAAGGGCTGTAAGGAAGTCATCATCCATCATGCTGGCTTCATCGTCCCCTGCCTCACGGAGTGCAACCTGTTTTTCAAAACGTGCACGCTGGTCAATGGGGTCATTAAGTTCTGAGAATGCGTTTCCGAATTCACGTCCTGTGATGAAAACTTCAAATCTTTCGGTCAGTTCAGGCTGTGATGCCTTTCTCTTTGCCAAAGGCGAAATCTCAACCGGATAGTCTGTTATAAATGTTGGCTGAACCAGGTTGTCCTCAACATACTCATCAAAGAAGAGAGCAATAATATCGCCTCTTGTATTCTTGATGGGGTCAACCTCAAGTCCTCTTTCTTTTGCAATCTTCTGAGCTTCTTCGTCTGTTTTGATTTCGTTGAAGTCAACGCCTGAATATTTTTTAACTGAATCAATCATGGTGATACGTTCAAAATGCGAAAGGTCAATCTCTGTACCCTGGTATGTAACCTTGGTAGTTCCGCAAGCCTGTTCAGCACAATGACGGATAAGATTTTCGGTTAAATCCATCATATCATTGTAATCGCCGTATGCCTGATAAACCTCCATAGATGTATATTCAGGATTATGTTTTACATCCATACCCTCGTTGCGGAAACATCTGCCAATTTCATACACACGTTCAAATCCGCCCACGATAAGTCTCTTCAAATGCAACTCTGTGGCAATTCTCATATACATGTCTATGTCCAATGCATTATGATGAGTGATAAAGGGACGCGCAGCAGCACCGCCGGGAATGGTATTAAGCATGGGGGTTTCAACCTCCATGAAATTCTTTGAATCAAGGTAGTTGCGCATTGCTGTTATTACCTTTGTTCTGATTTCAAAGGTGCGTTTTACCTCAGGATTAACAATCAAATCAACATAACGCTGACGGTATCTCAGGTCTGTATCACGAAGTCCATGGAACTTCTCCGGCAAAGGAAGCAAAGACTTGCTGAGGAGTGTGTAGCCGTTTGTGCGAACAGAAATTTCGCCTTTTTGTGTTCTGAACACCTCACCGGTAACACCAACCAAATCGCCGATATCCAGCTTCTTGAACTTTTTATATACATCTTCACCCATATCATCACGAGTGACATAAAGCTGAATCTTTCCTTCCCTGTCACGAAGGTCAAAGAAAGATGCCTTACCCATGACACGCTTTGACATAAGACGGCCGGCAATAGACACCTGCTGACCTTCCATTTTGTCAAAGTTATCTATGATTTCTGCTGTATGGTATTCCTGATTATAGGTAGTAACATCAAAGGGATTTTCGCCATCCTGCTGCAGTTGAGCCAACTTCTCGCGTCTTACTTTCATAAGCTCGCCGATATCCTGCTGCTGTACCTGCTCGTTTTGTCTGTTGTTTTCGCTCATTTTTATTCTCCTATTCTATTTGTTTATGCTTAAAATCTTAAACTTAATAACACCGCCGGGAGTTTCAACATCAACTATGTCACCAATATTTCTGCCGATAAGTGCTCTGCCCACAGGTGATTCATCTGATATTCTGAACATATCCGGGTCAGCCTCGGTAGAACCCACAATGCTGTATTCCAATTCTTCTTCAAACTCTTCATCATAAACCTTGACACGGGTTCCTATGCTTACCACATTGAGGTCTATGTCATCATTGTCAATTACCTTTGCATTTTTAAGCATGTTTTCCAGCTGAACGATTCTTGCCTCAACCTGAGCCTGTTCTTCCTTGGCAGCATCGTACTCAGAGTTCTCAGACAAGTCGCCAAAGCCGCGTGCAACTTTAATCTTCTCAGCGACTTCTTTACGTTTTTTTGTTCTTAAATTCTCCAGCTCCTGCTCGAGTTTCAAAAGTCCTTCATCAGTAAGCATAATCTGTTTGTTATCCATTTTACTTCTTGGCCTTCCTGCTCACAAACTAATCTGTCCGGCCTTACCGTGAGCCTGTAAAGCATCCCTGACGTCAGTACTGTAAACATACAAATTGTATACGCAATTAGTATATTATATATCATCCTATTCATAAAGTCAACTTTTTTTATTTGAAAAGTATTTTTCCACTTTACCAACAGGATTAAAATCCTTGATATATGATGCTATTTCAAGGGAGTCTGCCGCATAACCGCCTAAATCAAAATCCAACTTTATTCCATCAATAACTATATCTCTGCCGATTCTGACAAAACCGTTATCAACATCTATAAATACATCAACAGCTCCGTGGGAAATATTCTTGCAAATCTTTATGGGCATCCCTGTTTCGTCACAAAACTGTTCACACAAATCTGCCCCATCCTTTTCATTTTGAGTGCAAATAACCAGATTTTTTATATCATAACATAATTCCCGCATAAGATACTCACTTATTCTATCCATTTTGCTGTCCCTTATGCAGACCCTTGCCTCCATCAAATCAACCCCGCATCCCGGCGCAAACTGTCTGATGGCGTGAGGAACTGTATGCAAAAATATATCTCTTTTCTGTTGTGTGTTCCTCTCAAATCTCTCCCAATCCACAAGTGAACCCTTTATGTTGTCGGACAAAACAATGGACTCTGCACCATTTCCTTTAAGCAGTTTTTCTGCTTTTTTTACATACCTCACCAATACTCTTTCTTTCACTGATGGCATCCGTTCTCTGCTAAAAGGTATTTCCCCAACAATCAGTTCAAATGGATTTTTGTCACTGTATATTACCTTCTTCTTGCATCCTTCAAAAATGTATTTTCGTTCTTTTGTCAGCCGTTCTGTAATAAGACCTATGCTAACCACATCAAAACTTCTCCATCTTTAAAGTTCTAATCCCTATCTAAAATTTCAATAGCTGCTTTCAACTGTTCATCCTCATCAAGCGAAAGTTCAGAAATCCGTGAGGCTTTCTCTGCACTCATCTTCACCTCTACATCAGGTTCGATTCCCTCTTTGTCTATACAAACACCGCTAGGGGTATAGTATCTTGAGTCTGTAATCTTCATAATACTTCCATCCCAGAATTCATAGGGAATCTGTGTAACACCCTTGCCAAAGGTTTTCTCGCCCACAATGGTGGCAAGATTATAATCCCGCAATGCTCCCACCAGAACTTCGCTGGCACTTGCCGTCCCGCCATTTGTGAGGATAACCATATCTACTTTTGTTTTTCCTTCTGTTGCCATATAATCACGCTTGTTGCCGTCCTTGTTCAGGGTATAGACAATCTCACCTTTATCTACAAAAGCATCAGCTATCTCCACTGCGATTTCCATATATCCACCGGGATTATTTCGCAAATCAATCACAAGTTGTTGCATCTTTTGTTCAACAAGAGAATTGAAATGCTCACGGAACTCACTATAGGTATTTATTCCAAACTGGGTTATCTGCATATATCCGGTTTTATCTTCTGCCATTTTTGACACAACTGTTTCCCTTTGTATTATTGCACGGGTTATGGTCACCTCAACAGTTTCCCCTGATATTGCCTTTAGGATTTTAAGCTTGACCTTTGTGCCTTCTTTGCCCTTCATATCAGCAGCTATCTGATCAATGCTCCGTCCTTCTACTGTTTCACCATCAACCTCCAGAATCTGGTCCCCGGAAACAATTCCTGCTTTTTCGGCAGGAGAGCCCGAAAGAGGCGATATAACTGTTATATTGCCCGTTTCGGCATCACTTGCTATATACAGTCCTACACCGGCATAATCATCCGACTCGATGTTCTCCAGAAAGCTTTCTGCTTCTTCTTTATTCATATACAAAGTATAGGGGTCCCCGGTGCTGTATGCAGCTCCAAGAAGTGCACCATCAACCAATTCTTTTGATTCCAAATCTTCATAATAGTAATTTTTTAAAGCATTGACGCCGGCTCCGAACTTCACAAAATCCAAAAAATTAAACGCACCAAAGGGGTTAACCAGCATAACAGTGCCCACAGCAGTTGTCACAATCAATAATATTGAAATCAAAATTAAAACCGATTTTTTAATATACATACAACGCAGACCTTTCCGTCAAATTTCTGCCGCAAAACGTGTCCATCCCTTCACAATACGGAAGGGATGGAACTTTATACATATACTATGCAGATAAAAAGAATTTAATTACTAAAGTTAGTTAAAGTATTGCATGGGATCAACAGCTGTACCGTTTATCAGCACTTCAAAATGCAGATGTGGGCCTGTAGAATTTCCCGTTGAACCAACACAACCTATCTGTTGACCTTTTTGTACCGACTGACCCTTTGACACACTGTATGAACTCATATGTGCATAAAGTGTAGCTTTGCCGCCGCCATGGTCAATTATTACACAATTTCCGTAACCTGAATTCCATCCGGCAAGAGTTACTGTGCCGGAATTTGCTGCAACAATAGCTGCACCATAAGATGCACCTATATCTGTGCCCGTATGACGTTTGTATACTCCTGTTACGGGATTCTTGCGTCTGGGTGAAAAACTAGATGTTATGTAATGACAGCTTGGTGTTGGCCATGTAAACTCACCGCCAACATAAGATTTGCCGCTTGAGGATGTGCTCAGCGACCCTGAAACCTGTCTTCTCAAACTTTCCATCGCCCGGTCAGCATCATCAATAATTTTCTGATAAGCAGCAGCATCTTTTTCAAGCTCCTGCATATACTCTCTTTGTTCCCTTTGCTTATTTGCAAGTGCTTGTTTTTGACTGTTCAGGTTGTCTTTTGCAGTTTCCTGACTCTTTTTCAGAGTCGCAATCTCGTCACGGGCTTTTTCGATTTCCAGACGGGTTGCTTCCATTACATCAAAGATTTTCTTATCATATTCCGAAATCTCTTTCACTATCTCTGCCTTATCAACAAAATCACTGAAACTTTTTGCAGAGAGGAGCATCTCGATATAACTCACATCTCCTTGCTCACACATAACCCTGAAACGCTCTTTAAAGAGATCGTACTTTTCCTCCGCTTTGGCTGTTGCCACGTCAAGCTTTGCCTGCTCTTCATTAAGACGCTTGTCCGTCTCGACAATCTCAGCATCTATACCATTTATCTGTGCCTGAATGTCACCGGATTCCTTTTCCAGTCTTTCCATTTCTTCAAGAGTTTTGGCTCTTTTTGTCTTGTTGCTGTTCAGCTTTTCCTGAGCCTCATTTTTCTTTTGTTGCTGGCTGTTTATTTTCTGCTGTGTTGTATCCGCATAAACAAACTCAATAGCCAATGATGCCACTATGCCAAAAATGAAAATAGACGCTATAATTATTGAAACCCATTTTACTGTTTTTCTGCTCATTCAACTACACCTCTTTAAACATGCAAATGTTTTCTTATAGACATTGCACTGCCTGCCATTCCGATTCCGATACCCATAACCAAAAATGTTACAATTACCACATTCAAAACTTCAGTTCCTGACAAAAGCTCAATGTTGCCCATAAATTCCTGAACAGTAGGAAGCACCGAGCCATAACCCAACATTACAATAAATGTTGCAACTGCGGCACCCACAGCACCAAGCAACATACCCTCAATGATAAACGGCCATCTTATGAACCAGTTTGTGGCACCCACAAACTTCATAATGTTTATCTCTTTGCGTCTTGAGAACATTCCCAACTTTATGGTATTTGATATGATAAATACCGATATTGCTGCAAGTATCAATATCAGCCATATACTCACATGCTGAATAGTATTGGTAATGGAAAGAATCTGTTGTATCAAATCCTGACGGTTTACAACTTCTTCAACGCCAGGAATCTTTGACGCATCCTCTGCCACCTGGTTTGCCATTGTAACATCCTCAAGAACAAGAATGTATGCATCACGCAGAGGGTTGTCCTCCTCCAATGTATCAATAACCTCGGCTCTCTCCTGATAGACGCCATCTTTATAATTTTGCAGACGCTCTTCCTTTGTATAAAGCTGAGCCTCTTTTACATACTCAATTTCGCTCAAAGAACTGCCTATGGCACGCACGTCATCACGGCTCATTTCATTGGGCATATATACATTGATTTCGCATTGTTCCTTTATCTGGTCGCCAATGGAATTCAGGTTCATACTGAAAAGAGTAAAGAACCCAAAGAGCACCAGACTTGCAATAACAATACCTATTGATGCCAGGGTCATGAGGCTGTTGGAAATAAGGCCCTTAAACCCTTGGGTCAGAAAATATTTAATATTCCTAAATATCATAGCCATAAACCCCTTCTTCCTCGTCTCTTACCAGCTTTCCGTCTTCTATCGCAAGAACCCTCATATGCATTTCATCAACAAAGTTCTTTGCATGGGTAGCAACTATCATTGTTGTTCCGCGTTTGTTTATGTCAGTAAGCAACTGCATAATCTCACAAGCGGTATCCGGGTCAAGGTTGCCGGTAGGCTCGTCCGCAATAATTACCGGAGGCTTGTTCACCAGTGCACGTGCCAGCGAAACCCTTTGCTGTTCACCGCCGGAAAGCTGTCCCGGTTTCATCCTTGCTTTATGGGAAAGACCCACCAAAGACAAAACATTTGGCACATTGCGTCGGATTTCGCTCCTTGATGCACCTATAACCTGCATAGCAAATGCTACATTCTCATAAACAGTTTTGTTGGGGAGCAATCTGAAGTCCTGAAAAACCATTCCTATATTTCTTCTCAAGTATGGAATTTTGTTTTTGGGAAGCTCATCAAGTTTGAGTCCGTTGACAATAATCTCACCGGAATTTGCTGTTTCCTCTTTGATTATCAGCTTTGTCAATGTGGATTTGCCGGCTCCGGAAGGACCAACCAAGAACACAAACTCTCCCTTGTCAATAGAAAACGAAACGTCATCAAGGGCTCTTACTCCGGTATCCTCATAGGTTTTGGACACATTTTTAAATTCAATCATAATTCACTCAGCCTTTCTGCCTGCAAAATCTTTTGCAAGGCACCGAGCATACCTGAAACTTATATTCTGGTAGGCTCTGAAGTCAGATATTTGTTAACCATCATAGCCACCTTGAATATGATAGCATCATCAAACTCTCTCAGGTCAAGACCTGTAAGCTTTTTGTTTTTGTCCAGTCTGTAAACAAGAGTGTTTCTGTGGACAAACAGTTTTCTTGATGTCTCAGAGACGTTTAGGTTGTTCTCAAAAAACTTCTGGATTGTATAAATTGTTTCATTGTCCAGAACAGAAATAGACTCTTTCTTAAATACTTCGTTTAAGAACAATTCACAAAGGGTGGTAGGCAACTGATAAATAAGTCTGCCTATACCCAGATTATCATAGCTTATTATATTCTTTTCTGTATCAAATACTTTTCCTACTTCCAAAGCAATTCTTGCTTCACGGTACGCACGTGCAAGCTCCTGAATGGTATCAACTACTGTTGAAATACCCACTGATATCTTCACCATTGCCTCAGAATTTATTGTATCGTGCATCTCCTGGGTCTGTTTCATAATATCCTTCATGTCCGCACTGCTTTTCAGCGCACGTACAACAGCAACATCCCTGTCATCAATTCGTATAACAAAGTCCTTTGCCTTGTCGGGGAAAATATTCTGCAAAATATCAACCAGTGAAACTTCAACATTCTTGTGTGTTCTTACGAGGAAAACAACCCTTGCTTCGTCAACAGACAGTTTGAGTTCACGGCTTCTGTATATTATATCATTTGAGAGGACATTGTCGAGAATAACATTCTTCATAAAGCTGTTACGGTCATACTTCTCGTCATAATGTTGCTTTATTGTAGAAAAATGTGCACCCAAAAACACAGCAAAGCCCTTTGCAATCTCATCTGTGCCCTCGCAGAAGACAACATACATATTTTTGTTAGCAGTTTCAATCTTGCGGAAGACGTAACCTCCGCCAATATATTCTTCATTATTGGTTTCAAAATGGGCAATAACTGCCTCGTTCTGATGTCCCACCTTGGTTTCATCACTGCAAGCAATTATGTAGCCGTTGTCATCCATAATACCTATTCTTCTGTGGATATCTTTTTTAAGCTGATTACATGTATTCTGAAAAATTCTGTTTTGCATGTAAATACCTCCATATTATACTATTTTTAAGGAACGGCGTTTTACCGCCGACCAAAAAAACATTACTTTCCACTTTATCATTTTAATATTATACCGCTTTTTTTTGCAAAATGCAAGATTTTTGTGCATTTTTTACAAAAATTTCATAAAATCCACTTTAAACGCCCAGTATATGCGGTTTTGAGCAAGCAAAAAGCTCCGTCAAAATTTGCCGGAGCTTTGATTTTTTATTTCTTTTTTGTTTTTGCAGGAATTTCTTCATATTTGCAATCTTCATTAAAGCAAACATATTTGACAGGGCCTCTGCCCCTGAAAGGTCTCTTTTTCATAAGCATTCCGCCACAATCGGGGCATTTCATATTTGTCGGTTCATCCCACGAAATCAAACAGTCTGTTCCCTTTTCGCAGGTATAGTACTTGGCACCTTTTTTGGACTTTTTGACCTGAACCTTGCCTCCGCACTTAGGGCATACCGCATTAATTTCCTCAACGATTGATTTTGTGTTTTTGCATTCAGGATATCCCGGGCATGCAAGGAACTTGCCAAATCTGCCTTGTTTGTAAACCATCATCCTTCCACATTTTTCACAAGGAACGTCAGAAACCTCGTCCTGAACATCAATTTTCCCTATTGTTTCCTCAGCATCCGAAAGAGTCTTTGCAAAAGGTGTGTAGAACTCGCCTATAACATCTTTCCAATTTTTATTTCCGTCCTCAACGCTGTCAAGTTTTTCCTCCATATTGGCAGTGAACTCAACATCTACTATATTGGTAAAATGATCTTCCATCAAAGTAGTAACAATCTTGCCGAGTTCGGTTGGATAAAGCGACTTGCCCTCGCGTGCCACATAACCACGGCTGCTTGTTATTGTGGAAATCGTGGGAGCGTAAGTGCTGGGACGCCCAATCCCATCCTCTTCCATCTTTTTAACCAATGATGCCTCAGTATATCTGGCAGGGGGCTGAGTAAAATGTTGCTTGGGTTCAACTTCCTTCGCCAACAAGTCCTGTCCCTCTTCAATCTGGGGGATTTTACCCTCTTTCTCCTCTATGAAATCCTGCCCCTCAACATAAACAGCCATAAATCCGTCAAACTTCACATTTGCTCCGCTTGCTTTCAAAACAAAAGACTCTGTCTTGATATCTGCCTGTACCGTATCAAGAACAGCATCAGACATCTGACTGGCAAGAAATCTGTTCCATATCAGCTTATAGAGTTTGTACTGGTCTGCCTTGAGAGAATTCTTTATTTTTTCAGGGTCATAAGCCATAGACGTGGGTCTGATTGCTTCATGTGCATCCTGAGCATTTCTTTTTGAGCGATAAAACTTGGGGGTTTTAGGCACATATCCGTTGCCGTACCTCTCCCCTATATACTTTCGGCATTCGCTTTGTGCGTCAGCAGAGATACGCAAGGAATCCGTTCTCATGTATGTGATAAGACCTACACTGCCACTGCCCTTTATGTCAACACCTTCATAAAGTTGCTGGGCTGTTGCCATGGTTCTTTTTGTAGTAAAATTTAATTTTCTCGCAGCCTCTTGTTGCAGGGTACTTGTTGTAAATGGCGGTGCAGAATATCTCTTCTTTTCACTTTTAACCACTTTATCAACAACAAAAGATCCTTTTTTCAGTTTTTCAACTACCTCATTGGTTTCATCTTCACTTGCCAGTTTCATTTTTGTTTTAGAGGTTTTACCGTGGAACTTTGCCACAAAAGGTTTTTTGCCCTTATCATCGGTCAGCTTCACATCTATGGTCCAATACTCTTCCTCTTCAAAGGCATCTATCTCACGTTCACGGTCAACAATCAGCTTTGTCGCCACAGACTGGACTCTGCCGGCGCTCAATCCTCTTTTCACTTTTTTCCACAACAACGGGCTGAGCTGATAACCAACGATTCTGTCAAGAACACGTCTTGCCTGTTGTGCATCAACCAAATCACCGTCTATTGCTCTGGGATTTTCCACAGCATCTTTTACTGCCGTCTTTGTTATTTCATTAAACGTAATGCGGCAATCCGACTGAGGGTCTATATCCAAAAGATTTGCCAAATGCCATGAAATTGCCTCCCCCTCGCGATCAGGGTCAGTTGCAAGAAACACCTTAGCGGAATTTTTTGCATCTTTTTTAAGTTTGGAAATAAGGTCGCCCTTACCGCGAATTGTAATATACTTTGGCTCAAAATCATTCTCCAAATCAACCCCCAACTGACTTTTTGGAAGGTCTCTGAGATGTCCCATTGATGCTGTAACCTCAAATTTTGAACCTAAATACTTTTTTATAGTCTTAGCCTTTGCAGGTGACTCAACAATAACAAGATTCTTTTTTCTGCCTTTTGTTTCCTTTTCCACTGTTTTTGCCATCTGTAAGCCTCCGTTTTTTTAATTTAGTATGTATCGGTTTCCGCTCTCCTGCCTCAAAATACCCCTTATGCACAATATGGTAAGTTTGCTTGCCAACACATTAGGTGCAAAACCGCAAATTTCAGCCAAATCTTCAATACAGGCAATACCGCCTTTCATTTCAATGGCTTTTACTATTTTTTCGTCATCATGAGAGAGCCCGTTGATTTTCATTTTTTCTTCATTCTGGGTAGGTTGGGCCTTAAAAAACTCCGGTCTGGTATCTTTGTAATACTCAACAGGCACATCAACACTGTCCACAATCATAGCACCTTCACTTATAAGCCAATTCGGAAGTGATGACTGTTTTGCCAACGGATTGCCCGGCACCGCAAAAATATCCCTGTTATTATCCAACGCAAGGCGTGCCGTTATTGAAGTTCCGCTTTTCTTTTCACCCTCAACAATAACTGTACCCTGTGACAATCCTACCACAATCCGATTTCGTTGCTGATAAAAATATGGTTTTACGGCTGTGCCCGGAGGTCTTTCAGAAAGAATCATTCCGTTTTTCAGTATTTCGTAATACAGCTTGCTGTGCGATTTGGGATAAATTGCATCCACACTTCCTGCCAACACAGCAACCGTTTTCCCACCGGCCTCCAACGCACCTATGTGTGCTTCGCCGTCAATTCCATCTGCCATACCGCTTACCACAATGATTCCTTCTTTGGCAAGACTTCTTCCAATCCGTCTCGCCACTTCCCTGCCCCTGTCTGTAGGAGTACGGGAGCCCACGACAGAAACCATGAGCCTGTTATTTAAATTTATTCTTTCACCTTTTGTAAATAAAATTCGTGGCGGTGTATTTGTATGCTTCAGGTATTCAGGATATTCTTCAGAATCCTGTGTTATTATTCTTATTCCGTTTTTATTGCAGTAATTAAGTATATCCTTTGCCTCATGAAAATATGTTGAATCTGAAATCTTGTTTGCAAATTCTTCTTCCAGTCCAGCTTTATGCAATTTGTATCGGTCCAATTCCCCAGATGAAAACGTATTTTTGTCACCCTCAAAAAGAGAAACCATCTTTTCAGCCTTTTCAGGTTCAAAACTACAAATACTGTGCAACCACAGCTCATACAAATCTTCCATAAATTCCCTCAAACACCCTCTGGCAAGGGTTCTCAAACCTTTTAGTATTCCCTATTGCAATTCTTTATCCAGTGCAGAGCTATACCTGCAGCAACAGCAGCATTAAGAGATTCAGCCAACCCGTCCATAGTTATTTTGACACGTATATCCGAAATCTCAAGTACCGCATCGCTTACTCCATGTGCCTCGTTTCCGATTATTACAGCACAGCGTTCCGGAGCCCTGAACTGTTCCAACGATATTTCGCCCTCAGGAGTTGTTGAAATAAGAGCAAATCCCTCTTCCTTGAGTTTCAGAAGGTCTCTGATTTCACAACCCGTTTTAAACCTCATGCGGAAAACTGACCCCATGGTAGACCTTACAGTCTTAGGGCTATAGATGTCCGCACAACCTTTCATAAGGTATATCCCGTCAAAGCCAAAAGCCTCTGCCGTCCTTATAACCGTACCAAGATTCCCCGGTTCAGAAACACCATCCAGAACAACAATGCTCTGCATTCCCCCAACAGGTTTAAACTCCTGCATGGTCATGTTGACAACAGTCAATATGCCCTGAGGCGTCTCTGTATCCGAAATTTCGTCAAACACGTGGGTTGCAACAACAAAAACCTTGTCACAAACATCCTCCGCTTTTTTGACAACTTCCGGTTCCTTTTCAATAAAATCTTCGCTCACAACAACACAATAAATGTCTTTAGCAGCATATTCAAACGCCTCAAGGGAAAGTTTTCTGCCCTCGGCAACAAACTTCCCCTGTTCCATGCGATTGTTTTTCTTTTTCAAAGCTTTTATGAATTTGATAGTCTTATTGTCTTTTCCGGTTATTCTGCAAATCATTTATTTACCCAGCCCCCAGGAAACTTCTGCAATAAGCTCTCTTATTTTCCTCAAAATAAGAAGTGCGACAAAAATAGCCAACGCCTGAACCGGTGCCAAGATAATATTGTTTACAATATTTTGGGTTATTGACTCTACCAACTGTTCACTCATAACATCTCCAGTAACAAAAGGAACCAGCATGACATTGCAAACTATATTCACTGTCAGTTTAGCCCACAAGCACCTTAAATAACTTGTCTTGCGCATATAAATAAACCAGCCATAAATTATACCACTTATTGCGGCAACAAGCATAGCACTCAGGTTAAAAGCTTCACCAGCATGCATAACAAAAGATGTAGCATATTGCAAAATTCCAAACGCCCCCCCAAGAACAGGACCAAAGATTTTTGCAGCCATGGGCATGACAACCAATCCAAAATTAAGGCTCATTTCAGGACCTATCCTAAGCGGAACCTCTGCAAGGAAGGCATATACCAGAAGCAATGCCCCTGCAGCAAAATAATTCCTTGGATTTGTCAGTTTGTTCAAAACAGTATGCTTTCTTACGAAAAGCATATATATCAAAAGACCTACAAGGATAGCACTGACTATGTATATATTCACAATACTAATCATACGAAGTAAAGGATTCATTGAAAAAACAATAGGACTAACAAAACTTTCTATATCCTCTATCATTCTGTTTATCCCCGTAATAGGATTATAAATCTGTTCATTGTTCATGTGACTTTCTCCTGACTGAAAAAATTTATTCTTGATGTCAAGAAATGTTTACCAAAATGGTTTTATTGGACGAAAAAGTTATATCGCAAATACGATATAACTTTCCCAAACCAAATTTATTTAACCTTTTCAACAAGCTGTGTGAAAGCAGCAGGATCTGAAACTGCAATTTCAGCAAGCATCTTTCTGTTGATTTCGATACCATTGTTCTTGAGACCATTCATGAACTTGCTGTAGCTTATGCCGTTAGCACGAGCTGCTGCATTTATACGTGCAATCCAGAGTTGTCTGAAGTTTCTCTTCTTTTGCTTTCTATCACGATAAGCGTATGTGAGAGACTTCATAACTGCCTGATTGGCTGTTTTGAAGAGTTTGCTCTTCGCTCCTCTGTAACCTTTAGCTAATTTTAATATTTTCTTACGTCTTTTTCTTGTGTGCATAGCACCTTTAACTCTTGCCATGTCTAAAGACTCCTTTCCATTTTAATCAGAATTGCGATTTGAATCGCCAAATCAATTTCGTCCTTGCGGACATACGAAAACTATCCCTATATTATTTGTAGGGCATCATGCTCTTGATTGTAGCAGCATTTGCCTTTGCAAGATAACCTGCTCTTCTGAGCTTTCTTTTTCTCTTTGTTGTCTTTTTGTTAAGAATGTGACTTCTGAAAGCCTTACCTCTCTTAACCTTTCCGTTCTTTGTAACGCCGAAACGTTTTGCAGCGCCTTTGTGTGTCTTAATTTTAGGCATTTTTCATACTCCTTCC